>NZ_JAMSKS010000030.1:0-67265 GCF_024436645.1 Rhodococcus sp. T9N
TGGGGGCCTACCAGCAAGGTTTTGAGATATGTCAAAACTGCGTGCAGATAATGCGTGTATCGCAGCCGTTGTGGCCGAATTCGACGGTGACGTCGTCGGTCCAGGCGGTACCGAACAGCGCGCGGTCGTATCCGGTCTTGGGTGCGCGTCCCTTGACGGGGATCTGTGCCAGCAGTTCAATTGCGGCGGACGAAGGAGCCGAGGCTTCGGTCACGACCGTCGTGGTGACACCGGATCCGATTCCCGAACCGAGAGAAGATGTTTCGGGCGCGTCGGCGTTGGAATTGGCGCAACCTCCCAGCACGATCACGGCAGCAATGCCGATGGTGACGCCGGTGATGCCGCGCCTGTGATGTGCCGTGCGTGCCATGTGTGAGAGTCCATTTCTGCGAGAGATGAACTACAAGTATGTCATTCACGACAATTCGGGCCTAACCGGCACTGTCTGTCAGTCCGGTCGAAGGAACCATCGAGTCACCGGGACCGAGACGAGGACCCGCGGACCTTCACGAGTTTCGTCTGCGGCATCCCAGCCGTCGTACTTCTCGCCGAAAAGTCTCAGGAGGTCGACGAATTCGCCGACGTCGTGATGAATTGTCGCGAGGCCCTGTGCGACCCACGGGTCGCCAGCGGATCCGTCGACTGCCAACGAGACCCGAGGATCGTCCAGCAGGTTCCGAACCTTACGATTCTGCTCAGCGCTCGGTATCCAGAATGTGTTCTGATGCAGTAAGAACCAGACCGGAGTCGTGTGCGGCGAGCCGTCGCTTCGGAGGGTGGTCAACCACACGCAAGGAGCATCCGCGATAGTCACGGTCCCAGTATCGGCGCCGGCGCGAGGTTCACCAATCGAGTGTTCGGAACGAACAATGCCCGGCCCTCGCCGTTGGCGAGGACCGGGCATTGCCGGGAAGGAAGTGGAAGCGTCAGATCTCGATCTTGGGGGTCTGTTCGCCCAGCTTGTGGCGGGCCAGCGCCAGGTTCGCACGCGCACGGTCCAAAACGAGGTACACGAACAGCGTCGACAGTCCGGGCGTCTCGAGGACGCGAATGAGGTGGTACTGGTTGCTCAGGGTGATCAGGATGTCTTCCAGGGTGTCGGTAATCCCCAAGTTACTCATCGTGCGGAGCTTTGCTCGCACAACCTCGGAGTTGCCGGCGCCGGCGTACTCGAGGCTGAATGACGGGTTGCCGCTCATGCCGAGAACCATTCCGCTGTCGGCGTCGACGACGGCTGCACCGCTGGCACCGTCGATGCGCATCAATTCGCCGAGGATCTTGTCGATGTTGCTCATTGCTTCTCCTTGGTAGGGCCGAGTCGCGCGGGGCGACTCCAGGTGATGCTTCGGTGGTGAAGTCATCGGTACATTTCGAGGTGGAATCGTTGGTTGCGGCGTCGGGAGTGGGTCGGGCGGCAACTTTTCAGTTTGGGAGATTTGTGGGCTCGTTCCGTTCGGTGCAGATGGGCGGCCATTCGACGACTCGAATTCGTCGATGCGGTCTGCGGGTAGCCAGCCGTCTCCGGCGGGTGCGTTGAGTGGCCGTCTTGTATCCGTCTCGTAGTCCGGGGCCGGCGGCTGGAGTTGCGGATACACCGGTGCGGTCAGCGGTCGCTTGTACGGAATCGGCTGACCACCCGCGTCGGCGACGTTCGCGAACCAGGCGGCGTACCCGGGGTCGCTGCGATCGAGGTTTTGCCCGCGATCGTCGTCTTCCTCGCGGGAACCTCGTCGACGAAAAAGTCCCACTCGTTCCAGCCCCTTATAGACGAACTATTTCCGATCGGAGCGTTCCGGATGAACGCGGCAGACCGGACAATCCCACCCGTAGTTATTTTGCAGTTAAGTCACCGTAGCATGGGTTCGCGAACGGGGCATACAGTCCAATCCCGCAGTCGGGAGGGCGAGGCGCTCGGATTCGGCCGGATGCTCGGGCAATTGGCGCTGACGGGCGATGCCGGTCCGTTCGGACGCCAGTGGCCCTCTGGCATCCTTGAGGGATGAAGAAAACGATCACCGGGTTCATCGGTGCCTGCTCGCTGGTGGCGCTGGTTGCCTGCGGTTCTGACGGAGACAAGCCGACCGAGGTCGGAACACTCACTTCCTCTGCTTCGGCGACCACCACGGCGACGTCGACGACGTCATCCGAGGCTCCGGCGACGTCGTCGGAAATACCTACCGAGACCCCTTCGGTCGACTCGAGTGCTCCGGCTGAGGTCCCGTCCGACCCGAATGTGAGTTCGGCGCTGCCACGGACCTACGCGCAGGCGTGCTCCGACGTTCTCCGGTACCTCGACGCATACCAGCCGGCCATCGACGAGTCCGGAGAGGAAATGGGCATGACGCGTGAATCATTGGCAAACGACATGCTGACCTCCATCCAGGCTTATCCCGAATGGTCGAGCCTGTCTGCCGACGAGCAGGCCGAGGTCACTCGCGGATTCGCCGCAGCGACCGCGGGAAGTTGCTGACCTACTTTCAGAACAACGATTCCTGAATCGCCACGCCAGGGGACTCGAACTCGCCGACGGTGATGGTTCGACCGACCAGTCCGGACACGTCCGCGACAAAGCGTGGCGATTCAGAGTCGGGGTCGATCCGCAGCGAGGCGATCGAACCGGCAAGGCCCTCCAAATACAAGGAATGTTCGCCGGACTCGAAAGTGTGCGGGTACGCGATCAACGGTGCCGCATCGAAGACCATGTCAGCGCACGCCGGCGCCGTCCATTCTTCGGGAGCCTCCAGGATCTCGATTCCGTCGATGTCCGATCCGATGTCATTCAGCTCGTCTTTGATCGACGATACGAAGTGGTGCAACGACTTTCGTAGTTTCTCTCGATCCAAGGGCCCTGTCAACGCTTCGATTTTCCGAGACGTACGTATTGCCTGGCTCAAGTGGAAGTGCTCCGAAACTCGGGCTTCGAGGGCGCGAATGCTGTAACCGTCCGTCGACCGCGCTACGAACAATGCGCAGACTGCCCCTTGTTCGGCGACTCGCGGATGCTTGCGGAACTCGGACGCCGTCCCCACCTTCATCTGGCCGCCGGCGAATACGTCGACGTAGAGCCATTGTGGTTGTGCGAGGTAGGTACGCACATTCGGATGAATGTGCGCGCCGCTGACGTGTGCCTGATGAACCGTGGTGAACCCCTCACGATTTCGGCATCGGTCGCATTGGCGTCCTGCGGTGACCGTCGCCCCGCGGTCGCACGGCGAGTGTCCTGGACCTTCGGCGGTGAGATCTCGCCAGCCGAGGCAGCGGCGGCCCTTCGTCTCGTCGACGGAGAATCGCAGCACCGAGTCGTGAGTGAAGAAGGTCGTAGCGGAAGTGGTGTCGTCGACGCATCGGATCCGCGGTGCTGTCGGGTTCGACCAATCGATTCCGCGAACGAGCAGGGTCATGATGAAGTGTCGATTCCTTCTGTAGTTCGCAGGTCGACACCTATGGTAGTCACTGCACATGCGGGTCAGTGCAGTGGTTGTGCCCCACGTTGTTCGAGCATCAGCGTCATCAGCCCGGATTCCTGACTCTGGGTGTTGATCATGTCGCGGGCGGACTGTTTCACCGGCCCGCTCTCGAGTAGGGCGTCGGCGGCCTGCGCCATGGCGATCCCGCCACGGTGGTGGCGTTCCATCAGTTGAAGGAAATGGACCTCGGCGTCGAGCCCACGAGCGCTGCTCAGTTTCTCGAGTTCTTCGGTCGTAGCCATACCCGGCATGGAGTCGGTCTCGGTGTCCAGCGTTGCCGGGTGATGACGAGAGTCGCCGGCGCCGCTCGGCGGCGCCTCCATCCACGCCATCGGCGTTCTACTGTTCGGCGGGACACCGGCCAACCTCAGCCAGCCGAGCATGACACCGATTTCCGTTCGTTGAACATCGTCGATCTGCTGGGCCAGTCTCGTCACCGCCGGGTCCACATCGGGACTCAGACGCGCGAGAATGAAGAGGGCCTGTTGATGGTGGGCCGCCATGTCGTGCACGAATCCGATTTCGGTTTCGCTCAGAACAGCTCTCTGCGTGTGGTTCTCGGGTGCGAACAGCGGACGTAGTGCTGCGCCGAGTACGAGCAGCATCAGTGCCGCGGCCACGAGTGCGACGGCTTTGACCGATCGCGGCGCCGTCATGATCCCACGGTCGTCTTCTGGTCAGCGGGTGGTGTGTAGACACCGTTTTCGAGTTGCATGGCAACAAAGCCGTTGTCGGCGCACGTCGCCCACAACGTGGTCCCTCGCCATTCGGGTGGGGAGAAACACCAATCGGTCGAGATGTCGCCGAGAGCGACCATGCCCGACCGCGAACTCAGTGCTTGGCCGGGGTCGAACTGGCCCTGCGCGATCGACTGCGCGATTGCCGGGGTGCTGAGAACGGGTACGCCGATGAGCGACGCGAGAGCGTGTGGCGAGTTGGCGAGTTCGAGATTGCCGCCGGTCCGAGCAGGTGGGTTGAAGTACGCAATTTCGTGGACGTCGAAGGGATCTCGAACATCGAAGACCCGAATCCCGCTCGAGATCCATCCACATGCCAGCGCCGTCGGGTCGACCGGGCGATCTGCCGAACAGTAGTGAGATTCGTACGCGAACAGCGATCCGCCGGCAGCAGACGCCAGCGCAGCGTCTTGATTCTCCGGCAGATTGATTTCGAGCTTCACCGAATTGACGACCGACGGTTCGTCGTCATCGGAGACGTCGATCAATTTGACTCCGCCGGAACCACCTTCGTCGACGGTGAACAGGTACGGCGAACCGTCGTAGGTGACCGGAATGCTGTGTTGGGTGGCCCAACCGTCGGTCCACGAGAGCTGGGACAGTTGGCGCACCCGAGGATTCGGGACGCGGCGCTGAACCTCACTGATGTCGAGGACATGTATTCCGCCGAGATTGTTCGACAAGTACATGCGATTTCCGTCGGGACTGATTCCGAAGCCGTGCGTCGACAACCCGATGAGGTCCTGCCAGACGACGCGTGGGTTGGCGGGATCGGTGAGATCGACGGCGCTCACCACGCCGGGAGCGGTGCCGGAAGACCAGTAGGTGTTCCCGTCCGGTGAAAATCCTCCCTCGTGATTGGTGATGGGCAGCAGCATCCCCAGATCGGTTCCTGGTCCGGGGTTGAGTAGTTTCGGGTGCGCGCAATCGGAGATGTCGTAGACCGACATCAGGCCGACGCCGGTCAAGAGCGGAACGCCCGTGCCCACCAGCAGCTTTCGCGCGGTGTTGACCTTGAGGCTCTCCCACGTTCCGGCCAGCATCGCGGGTTCGGTCAGCGTGGCGGTGAGAGCGGGATTGGCAGGATCCGATACGTCGAGAACTTGGACGCCCTGTGCGGGGCCCAGGAGGTTCCCGGGGAAGAAACTGCCGACGTACGAGCAGTGTTCGAAGTTGGTGGACGTGATCCCGCCGCCGCGACCCGAGTAGCCGCCGATCTGAGACATGTTGCAGCTGTAGCCGTCTCGGCTGCGTCCGCTGTTTCGGTCCTCGGCCGGAACATCACCCTGCAACCCGGTCTCGGGCATCGATCCCGGGCCGCATTCGGCGCGGCTTGCGGCGGTGGAAGCGACACCCGGATTCTCGTGGATCGAGCCCGGGGCAGTGGCGGGCTCAGCCGACGCGACGCACACGGGAAGGACGGTGATCAAGGCGACGAGTGCGATGGCAGATCTGGTTCTGATGGTCGTGAACGATTTCATCGAGTCCAACTCCCGGTGCGGGATTGCCTTTCGTATCTCACGGGCAGACGTATCTCACGGACAGGCAGCACGGAGGGCAGGCGCGTGTTCGAGCGCTCTCGACGATCGGGTCGGGGTGTGAACCGGTGTCGGGCCGCAACCAACCGGACAATGCTGTCCGGTTGGTATCGTAGTGTGCGTGACATCGTCTGGCCGCGTCAATAGCGGATCTCTCAACAGAGGGCCGAGAGATGCGGCGCGCAATCGTGCGGCACTCGTCTCAGCAGCTCGTGAGGTGTTCGCCACTCAGGGTTTTGCTGCTCCGCTCAGCCTGATCGCCCGCACGGCCGGCGTCGGTCAGGGCAGCCTCTACCGGCACTTTCCCACTCGCGAGAGCCTCGCACTCGCGGTGTTCGACGAGAACATCGTCGAGCTGCAAGATATGGCTGCCGATCCGGATTCGACTCTCGACGATCTTTTTCGATTGTTGGTAGACCAGATCACCACCTCCATCGTGTTCGTGGAGGTCATCAAGCCCGTCTCCTTCGGCGACTCACGACTGAATTCGGCAGGCACCCGCCTGACCGATCTCCTCGAAGGACGCCTCGAGGAGGCGCGTCGAGCTGGGAAGATACGCGAGTCCGTGACTGCTGAGGACGTGATTCTGGCGATCGCGATGTTCGCCGCGATCATGGAACGGACTGCCGAGAGCTCGCGAAAAGAAGTCGCGCACTCGGCCTGGAACCTACTTGTGCAGGGACTGGCCGGGCCGGCAGCGGCGGGCTGAGTCGCGTTCGCCTCGCGCCTCGAGGTGATCGCCTAGGCTCGTGGCATGGCTATTGTCTGGACAGTTCCTCGCGCTATCGGCTCCACTTTGCTCGTTGCTCCGTTGATCAAGGAGTTCCTTGTCGAGGGTGACGGCACCCTCGATGCAAAACTGACTGCGGTCGGTACGGTCTCTGCCTCTCTCGAGAAGCAAGTCGGCCGCACGTTCACCTCGATCAGCGCTGCTTCGGCGGCAATCTTTTCCGGTGCTGCCGGTTCCACCAGCGTGCCAGACGCACTACGTCTGGCCGTGATGCGCACTCTGTCCACCGAGGTCGTCGTCAGGAAGCCCGCTCCGCAGCCGTTCTCCGAGAAGGTCGGGAAGAGGCTGGGGCAGTATGTCTTTGCTTTGTGTGACCCGCGTAACGACCAGGTGTTCCATGTCGGGCACGGCACGGGAAATCAAGTATTCGCGCCGGTATTCGAAGCGCTCGGTGAACTCGCGAACCTCGAAGGAGCGGACGCTCCGGCCGAGTCGAATGCTGCTGTGACGGCAGCCAAGATCGCTCGGATCCGCGAGATCTACGACGCAGGTTCGGCGGTGGAGCACTTCGTACTCCTCCGCTCGGTCTCTGCCGCCACGGATTCGGCCGCCACTACCGACGAGGTCGTCCGCGGCATCGTGGAAGCCTTGCGGATCACCGACGCGGGAGAGGGTCTGACCAATCTCGCAGGCGATACCTCGGACAAGGACGCCCGAGCGACCCGCGTCGAGGAACTCGCATTGCGCTACTCGGCTGATCCCGCGCCGGAACTCCCGACGCCGAGCATCGTCCTCCACGTACCGGCCTCCGCCCGTCCGGGAGCAACGCCGGAAGAGATCTACGAACTCGCGCGCGCCGAGTGGTCTGCCGGTGCGGCCGTTCGTGCCGAGATCGGAATCCCCGTTCTGGTGTTTGCCGACAGCATCATTCGTGGTGCCTTCCGTGCTCAGTCATGGGAGGTGTCCACCCGCAATGCCGACGGAAGCCAACTGTGGCGGTTCAACGGAACCGTCGACGACGAGCTTGCTGCCAAGTACGTCGGAACCGAGGTCACCCCACACAACGTCGGACTGAAGAAGTGGCCCGTCAGTGGTTGGGTCACGAGGTTGACTACCGCCCGTCCAGGTGCGGTCATGCCGGGACCTCGTAAGTCCAAGTAACGCAACAACTTCAGGTAGAAGGCATTGTGGGGGCGGGATCCGTTCGGATCCGGCCCCCACAATATCGTTGCCCGGGGTTGTCAGCCGAGCAATCCGCTTCCCAGATAGTCGTTCTCGGTGCATCCCGGCGGAATGAGATACACCGCAGAACCGATCGGCGTCGTCCACTCGTTGAGTGCGTCGAAGTCACTCAATCGCTGTTGGACCGGTAGATATTGCTCGGCGATGTCCCGTTGGAATGCTGCGAAGATCAATCCCGAATTCGAGGTCTGCCCGCTCTCGGGTGCGTCGTCGTAGTTGTATGCCCGACGGAAGAACTGCTCCTTCTCATGCGTCTGGTGGGCTCGCGCGATGTGTGATCCTGGCGGGATCACCGGAATCCCGAACTTGTCCGTGAGTGTGAAATCCGCTTCGTCGAATTCGTTGGTTCCGTTGAGCGGAGCGCCATTGGACAACGTGCGCCCCATCGTGAGTTCGCGCCCCGAACGGTCGAGTTCGTCCCAGGTATCCATTTCCATGCGAATGCGTCGCAGTACCAACGAGGTTCCGCCCGCCAGCCACGACTGACCCGCGCCGTCGTGCCAGATCAGTGAATCGAAATCCACTGTTCCCGGAGCAGGATTGACGGTCCCGTCCACTTGGCCCATGAGATTGCGCATCGTGGTTCCCTCAGGCGTGGTGCCGCGAGCGTTGCGGAATCCCTTTTGCGTCCACCGGATGGTTGTCAGTGATCGGACGTTCTTGGTCAGAACTCGCACAGCATGAGCAATGGTCACCGGATCGTCGCCACAAATCTGCAGCAACAGGTCCGATCCGCCCCATCGATCGTCAAGTCGGTCGATCGCGTAGCTCGGCAATGGCTCGAACCAGTCCGGTTGACGTGCTTGCAATCCCAGCTTGGTGAACAGGCCAGGGCCGTAGCCGACGGTCACTGTCAAGCGTGCCGGATCCACAGCCAGTTCCCGTTCGGTGTCCGCCAACGCCGGGTTTCCCGCGGTGAGCCGTGACGCATCCTCGGACCACATCTTCATGATTCCGACGACGACTGCTCGATCGGTTCCAGGCAAGAGGTCGAACCCGATGAAGGTGCCGTGCGCTTGCGGCGTGGTGTTGATGCCGGCTTGGTGGACTCCGTAGAACGGTTCCACCAGCTTGCCTGCTTGCTGCTCGTGTTCGCTGCGCTCGACCACTGTGGTTGCGCCCCAGGTTATTCCCGCCACGCCGAGCGCGGCGGCGCCTCCTCCGAGAAGGCGCCGCCGACTGACTGCTCGGCTGGGCGGGTTCGTGTTCTCAGCCACCGTGATTCGGGTCGTAGTTCTCCTGATTACCGGAGAAGTCGCGAATCTGGGCTGTGAACGTGGTGCTGGAACCGTCGTCGTAGATCAAGGTGAGGTCGGTTTCTGCGCCCGGGAGCAGCGGCGCGGACAGGTCCATGAACATGAGGTGGTCACCGCCCGGGGTGAGGGAGGCGGATCCGTTGGCAGGGACCAGGAAACCGCCGTCCTTGGGACGCATCGTCATCGTTCCGCCGTCGCCGGTCACGACTTCGTGCAGTTCGAGTCGAGACGACGCGGGGCTGGTGGCCGAGACCACGCGTACGTCCTTGTCACTGGAGTTGACGAGTTCGGCGAACGCCGCGCTCATTCCTTCCGGCGCGGCCTTGACCCATTGATCCTGAACTGTGATGGATTGTGCAGCTTCGGTTTCCTTGTCGGAGTTGGAAGAACAGCCGGTCAGGGCGAGAGCTGCGGACAGTGCAACAGCTGCGAATATCTTTGTGCGAACAGTCATGTGTGTCTCCGTAATTCGTGAAGTGTCAGGTGGTGGCACGGCGTTTGAACGCCGCAATGCACAGGTCGATCAGCAGGAATGCGAGAAGGCTGATGCCGAGTAGCGGTACGAACCAGCCGACCAACGCCGTGATCGCGACGAGAGCAACGAGGCCGACCGGGGAGAGGTTGCGGATTCCGCCGCGGGCAGGAACCCGGCCGACTGCCCAGTCGGAGCCACGAGTGGGGCGTCGGCGCCACCACATGATGTAGCCCCGAATGGCCACGCTGACCAGTGCGAGTGCCAGTGCGGCGAGTGCGATCTGGTTGGCAAGACCGAACAGCAGGCCCATGTGGAGTTGGATTCCCCAGGCCGAAAGTTTGGCTGCGAGTGGCCAATCCGAGAACCACAACTCGTCGGTGACCTTTTGCGTCGCTCCGTCGATTGCGATGGTGTTGTTGCTGTACACCCAGGGCTGACGTGTCTGGGCGACGGTGAACGCCGTCTCGGCGTTCGCGGGTATCGATACTTCGACAGGACCGGTGATCCCGTTGTACCTGGCGATACCGAGGACGGTGTCGACGCGTCCGACGTTGGTGTCCGTCAGCGTGCCGGTGGCGGCAGGGGCCATGTCGTGACCCTCGTGCCCGCCTGTCGCCGGAGGGGGAGCGTCGCCGAGAGTTTTCACAACTGAGGGCGTCGTCCAACTCAACGCGGTTCTCAGATTGCTGACGTTCTCTCCGGCGTAGGTCGACCACGTGAGGCCGGTCGCCGAGAGGAAGACCAATGCAACTGCTATCCAGATGCCGACGACACCGTGCCAGTTCAGGGTCCGGCTTCGTCCGGTGGATGCTCGGTCGATCGTGAGCAGTCGAGCGTTCCGGGCGGTGCGGTATCGACGGAACCAGAGGTAGACACCGCCGAGTGCGACCACCCACATCCACGACGCGGCCAATTCGCTGTAGAGGCGGCCGGGTTCGCCCAGATGAAGGTGGCGATGCAGTTGGGAGATCCAGGTTCGCAGTGGCAGCGAACCACTGCTTCCGTAGACCGCCAACTCGCCGACCGGCTGTGCGAGCACCGGATCGACGAAGACGGCGAGCCTCTCCGATTCGCCCAGTGACGGATCGGTGAACAGGACTCGGGTGGTTTCGCCGGCAGCAGGGGACGGACGTACTGCCGAGACCGTCAAGTCGGGGCGGTACTGCTGAGCGGAACGGATCTGGTCGTTCAGTGACGCGATCTGTCCGGTGGTGTCGGTCTGGAGGTAGTCGCTGTAAACGAACTTCTCGATGGTGGGTGCCATCGCGTAGAGGCCACCGCTCAAAGCGGCGATGAGGATGAACGGTCCGATCAGGACGCCGGCGTAGAAGTGCAGACGCAGGATCAGTGGTCTGGCGCCGCCAACCTGCTTCTTCGGGGGAGAACTGTCGTTGGACGCGCGCGTCTGTGCGCGCTCCAATTCGGGTGCGGACATGCGTGTACTCGATCCCGCTGTGCCCTTTATTAACCGCGGGCGGTTAATAAAGGCGCACAGCAAAGTGGCGCACGTAATCACGTGCGTGAAAGGAAAAGGGAGGTGAGTTACACGAATGCCGGTGGGCCGCGAGTGCCCAGGCCAGAGGTGAGAAGTTGACGCAGAACAACTTTGGCGCGGTATCGAGTACGTGCAGCGAACGGCGACGGTTCAGCTGCCCACGGGCGCAATAGAACGGCGACGATTGTCGCTACCGTCGATGCGGCCACGACGTATCCGCGTTCTGCGCCGCGGATCAGCACTGCGCACACTCCGACGGCAGCGATGTGTGCCGCGAGCATCGGAAGGGACAGGAGCAGGCCGTGTTGATGATCCGAAGCGATGGTCAACGTCGCGTGACCGATGGCCTGACCCGCAGCGAGCATGAGGGCGAGCAAGAGCGCGGGGGAGCGACGGGTGTCGATGGACGTGACCACCGCGCCGACGCTCGCGCAGGCGAGGATCAGCAACACGACAGCGCTTTCGGACGGGGCCATGCCGCCGCCACCGAGCGCGTGGGCTGCGACGGAAACCGCGCCGGAGGTGCCGCCCACGAAAGCACCGCGCAGCTGCGCGACATCTTTCGGTCCCGGCGTCATACGCGCAAGGATACAGGCGCCTACTACCGGGCTTAGTAGGTGATCGGTCGGGATCGTTTCGGTGGCCGACCGACGAACGCATTAGGCGGGGGATTTGTCCGATTCGCCAAACTTTGCCGAGGACCGGGTGAAACAAACGTGACGGTCATTTTCCGGTGCCAGACTTGGCTCTGGTCGCCGGCAACGGGTCGACGGCAGGGCAAACACATAGGAGAGTTTCATGAGGCGTCGATTCTTTGCGATATTCGCCCTGGTGGGTGCGTTCGGTCTCTTCCTGTCTTCGGTGGCCTCGGCGGACCCGGTCACACGCTCCGTGTCGGGCACCCTTGTCAACTCGTGTAGCGATACTGGCGATCCGGTCGGGATATGGATGGTCGTATGGGATGGCTCGACGCAGATATCCTCGGCCACTGTCGGGGTGGGTGGCGCATACACGATCACGAACGTTCCTCCGGGCAATTACACGGTCAGTCCATACTCGCCGGCTGGATGCGGATCCGTACCCGACAGGACGGCGGTAGATCTGACGACGTCCGACGCGACCGGGATCGACTTCGAGTTGGTGAAGGTGTTCAGCATCGTCGGAACTGTCACCGGGTGTCCGGGTGCTGACGGGGTCGGGGCGACTGACGTGACGTTGAATCTCCTCGATGCCGGCACGCAAATCGCGACGACAACGACGGATGATTCCGGTGACTACTTCTTTCAGTACAAGCCGGCCAAGGACGGCTATTCCGTAGAAGTGGTTCCCGGCAGCGGATGCGGTGCCGATCCAGCAGTAATTCCGGTGAATCTGAGCACGAATGACGTCACCGGTGTCGACTTCGCGCTCACTGCCGACGGCTGCGATACGGGCAGTTCGTTCGGAAGTGTGGATCTGTCGACGATTTTCGGAAGTCTCGGTAGTTCGGAATTCTGCAGCAGCTGAACACTTGTCCATGAAGGGAGGGTGATCGCCGAGGCGATCGCCCTCCCTTTTCTCGTTTGTTACCAAGGGATTTGCCCTGACATTGCGGAAGGCTGTTTCTACCGGCAGATGAAGATATCTGTGCCGCATATCGTTACGACGTTCGTATTTGCTGAGATCGGCACAAGCTTGGGGACCAAAGTCATCGAAGTGCGGGTGTAACGGTCTGTTGTGCCACGACGGTATTGAGCAGAGAACGGCAAGCCCGCCAGAGTGATAGCGTCCGAGAGGCTATGTCCGAAATGATTCCGAACTCGACCTAGGAAAACGGTGCGCAGCGATAACAACGGTTCGAATAACGGAGTCCTGGGGAACAACTCCGGAACGACTCAGGGCGACGGCCATTTCGACGCGTCCGACGACGGCTATGCAACGTCGATTCGAACCGTCACCTTCACACCACAATTCGACGAGCCTGCAGCAAAGCCGTTGCCCAGTCAGCGGATGCGCCAGCAACGTCGTGAAGAGCCGACCGATTTCCGGACCTCGACGCCCAGGCCTATGACCTCCGTCGACGACCTGGACATCATCAAGCGGGCGAAGCGTCCACCCGAACGCGGTTTGGGCAGTGTGTTGTTCAAACTCACCGGGGGCCGGATCAACACCGGGCAGTCGGCTGCCGAACTCGAACACCAGGCTCTCGTGCGCCGTGCCAACCGAACGGTGCGCGGCGTGTACAAGATTGCTTTCATCTCACTCAAGGGTGGAGTGGGGAAAACCACGGCGGCCAAAACTGTCGGTTCGACGTTCGCATCGATCCGTGGGGATCGAATCGTAGCCATCGACGCCAATCCCGACCTGGGGACCCTGGCTGATCGCGAACGACGTGAACATCACCTGACCGTTCGTGATCTGTTGGCCGACGGTGACATTCGTACGTACAGCGATGTTCGCTACTACACCTCGCAAGGCGACAGCCGACTCGAAATCCTTGCGAGTGAGGCAGATCCGGAAACTTCGGAGTCGTTCAACGAGCAGGACTACCTCGATACTCTCCGAATTCTCGAGGTGCATTACAACATCGTCATCACCGACTGTGGCACCGGAATCATGCACTCGGCCATGTACGGAATTCTCGACGAAGCAGATGCTTTGGTTGTCGTCAGCCCGACAGCTCAGGATGGTGCCCGTAGTGCTGCAGCAACGCTCAGTTGGCTGACCAAGCACGGATACGCAGATCTGGTGAGCAGGTCGGTCGTGGCGATCAATTCGACGCGGCCGGGTTCGTCTTCGCTCGACCTCGATCAACTCGAGGACGTTTTCGCTCAGCGTGGAGTGCGAGCGGTCAAGACGTTGCCCTACGACGATCACCTGGGCGAAGGCGGTCCGATCGACTTGAAGTTGTTGAACAAGCGCACGGCACGGGCATATCTGGAACTCGTCGCAGCAATTGCCGATGGTTTCCCGGACTCGGTGGGCAAGCACGCTTCTCGATAGAACGTGCTCGCCACCGAATCTGATCAGCAGGCTCTGGCGTTCAAGGGTGCCGAAGTATCGCGCCGTATCCGTCGGCGAGAACGAGGCGTTCGTCGATCTGTACCAACTCGGTGCCGGTCCCGATTGCGATGTAGGGGAGTACGCGATCGGCGGGCCCGATCAACTCTCCACTGGTGACTTCCTTGTCGTCGGGATCGGTGAGCAGCAGCGTCTCGACCTTGCCCTGTTCGAGGGCGTCGAGGACGCGTGCGGTCCCGTCGATGGAGAGGCCGGAGTCCCGGCCCTGCTCTGCGACGTAGCGTTCGGTTTCCACATCCATTCTGCGCAGTCGCTGCGTGTCGATCAGTTCACGAATCGACTTGGACACCTCGGCGGGTGTCGAACCGACTGAACGCGAACCCTTTTCGACGTCCACCACCCGTAGCGTCGACGGCAAAAGCTGTGCAAAAGCTTTGCGGGATTGTACTTCTCCGATGACAACCACCAGCGCGACCTTGTGTTCACGGGCGAGTGCCGCCGCGCGCTCCACAGCCTGAGTCAGGTTCTTCCGGATATTCTCCTCCACGAGGCTTTGGCTGTCGGTGTATCGCTCCTGACCGCCCACGTGTGCCTTGTGGACCGGGAAGCCGTCTCCGTCTACCGTTTCGCCGTACACGTCACGCCCGCGAGCATCGCGCACGCACAGATCCGCGCCAGTGTGGTCGACCTTGGCGATGAGGAACGGTTCGGTGTCGTATCCGTGTGCGATCAGTGGAATCAGGTAGGGCAGTTCGCCCAAGGTCGCGATAGTGGAGCCGGCAGGTTCGAGCAGAATATCGTCGATCAGCACTGCCTCGGAAGTGGCGACGATCGCGCGTCCGGCGCGACCTGAGATGCCGTGATGGTTGTCCTTCACCTCGTCCAGTCGTGCGATCAGCGATTCCGATGCTCCCTGTTTCGTGAGTTGATTGCGCATCGAGCGCCATTCGAGTTCGAAGCGCTCGCGCGCATCTTCCCGGTTACGGACGTCTTCGAAGTACACGGAGGCAAACGGGCCGTCACTCGAACCGACCTTCTTCAGTCGCCCAGCATGCATGTCGGCTCCCTTCTGTAGTGGTCCTATGCCGCGTACCCGACAACCGGTGATTCGACACGACCGCTTTCAGTTCGCACGTTTGTTCGACTGCTGGTACTGTCTGTGAACGTGAGGGTGGTGCAGAGGGAAGCCTGCATCACCTTCACGCCAAGAGCCCGGGACCTGCCGCCGACTGCCTTCGGCGGCAGGTCCCGATTCTGCTTACTCGGCGTCGTCAGTGCCCTTCGACCTGTCGGAACTCTTGCGCCAGTGGGTGAATCGTTCCTTGATGTCCGACGCTACATCGCCGACGCCATTCCCCACGGCGCCCACCGCACCGCCCAATCCGCTACCGATGTCGCGCACCATGCGGATCAAAGGGTCCTCCGACTCGTCGAAGTTCTGCTTGTAGGTCTTGGCTGCATTCTTGAACTCGTCGCTGATCTTCGCTCCGTCGTCATCGCCGCGACGGGGGTAGTTTCCGCGCAGAATCGCGGCGTAGTCTCCGCTGTCCACCCACTTCTTGAGCTCGGCGGCGCGAAGCACCGAGAACGGGTGAGAGAGCAGTTCGATGTTGAGGAGCTTGAGTACACCGTCGCGGAGGTCGCCGCTGGCGTCGTACTCGGCGGCCTGGGCAAGAAACGCGTCGATGTCGATTTCACTGACTCGGGATCCGCCCGCCAATTTCATCTGGACGCGAATCGCGGTGTGTACGTCCTGCCCGCACAACAGTCCGGCACGATCACCGGACAGTTCTGACTTGCGCTGCCATTCCATGAGGGCGGCGATGATCGCGCGCAATGCCCATCCGCCGACGGGCAGCCATCCGATGGTTCCGGCCAGTCGCATCAAATGCATCAGGATGGTCCGATACACAGCATGACCGGACAGCGCGTGGCCAAGTTCGTGGCCGATGATGAACCGCTGTTCCTCGTAGTTCATCACGTCCAATAGGCCGGTAGTGACCACCATGAACGGCTTGTCCATGCCGATGGTGAAGGCGTTGACCATCGGGGTCTGGAGTACGAACAGCTCGGGTGTCTCGTCGGCCTGCAGGATCTCGACGCAGTCACGGCGCAGGTCGTTCAGGTCGCTGAACTGGCGTTCGTCGACTCGCACCGACGTGGCGAGGTACATGAGGCGGTGCTGACGTTCTTGGAGCAGTCCGGACAGCGTCCGCAGAACAGTGTCGAACCCCCGAAGCGTCCGGAGCGTCACCAATGCAGCCCGATCGGCTGGGTGTTCCCACGCACGCGAGCTGATGTCCGGGAACTCGATTCGGGTGCGATCTGGTGCAGTGGTCATGGTGGCCCCTCACTACGATGTGTGTCGACTCACCTCCAGGGTAACGACTAGTCGGTTTAGCGTGGATTTCCGGCAGCTCACTCGGTGGGCTGGGGGAGCGTGCAATCGGTGACTTTGGGGTTGACGCCGAAGTAGTTCAGCGGACCCGCGATGACCGTGAGCGCGATGGTCCCGACGCCGGCGCAGTTGGTCGGCGAACTGCTGTAGTAGCCGCGTTGGCCGGCCGCGACGGCCCCGACTATCAGCCAGATCAGAACGATCAGAGTCACAATTCTCATCATGGCGGGCTCGATTCTTCAAATATTATGGTGCCCAGCGAAATACCCGGTCAGAGTGGGTATGAAACGCTGTGCCGACGGGTATCCACGGTGTATGCGGCTCGAGGCGGGCGTATCCGCCCGAGTGAACGCACTGAAGGAGCTTGTGATGATCATCCTCGGCGTGATCCTGCTGATAATCGGTTTCGTGGTGAACATTCCGATCCTGTGGACGATTGGTGTCGTCTTGCTGGTGATCGGAATCATCCTGTACGCGCTTGGCGCGGCCGGGCACGCCATCGGTGGTCGGCGGCATTACTACTGATCCGTTGTCGGCTCGTCGTGCGTATCCGTGCCAGTCGGCGCGGTCGGTACGGTGCGCTGAACGGCACGCGCAATCAGTTCCCGAAGGCAGACCTGGCGCAGCGTTCGCTGTTGCCAGTCGCTGCCGTTGCCTGTGACTGACTTGAGCTGCAGCGCCGACTCCACGCTCGCGTACTCGCCTCCCTCGTCTAGGGAGTCACGGACATGGATCAGGAGCCGGTGCAACAGTTCGGTGGCTGAAATTCTTTGTGAGGTAATCGGATCGATCGACGCTCCCAGGACGCCTTCCTTCGCGGATACCCAGGTTGCGAGGCGGAGGCTCTCGAGGGAAATGTTCGGAGCCTCGATGCCCCGGTCTATCGCGCGTAACGCAGTTGCCACCAGAGCCCGTCCAAGGGTTGCAAGTAGCGCTGCATCCTCTGCTGTCGGCTGAACGTCGCAGACTCGGATCTCGACGGTCGGTAGGTGGCAGGAAGGTCGGATATCCCAGTAGGCCATCCGCTTATCGAGCATCACGCCGCAATCCACCATCTTCGCAACCGCGGTGTCGAAGTCCCCGGTGGTCTCGAAGTACGGCGGCGGCCCGGCGACTGGCCACCTGGACCATTGGATCGCCCGCCAACTCGCGAAGTCGGTGTCGACTCCTTGGTGGACACGGGAATTGGCGCTCAGTGCCAACAAGGCGGGCAACCAGATGCGCACGTGATTGCAGACCTGCACGGCCTGTACTTGATCAGCGACGCCCACATGTATGTGGCAACCGCAGATGCTTTGTTCGGCAGCGAGGGCGCCGAAGCGTTCGCCCATCCGGCGGTAACGAGGCGAGTCGCTGATCTCGAAACGCGAAGGCCCCGAAAGCGGTGCGCCGACGGCCAACAGCCTGCAGCCGTTCAACTCGGCAGCTTTTGCCGCGAGCCGACGCATGTCGGTCAAGTGGGTTCGGAGTTCGTCGATGCCATGGCACACGGGAGAGTTGGTCTCGACTTGGCAGCGGGACAACTCGAGCTGAAGATCCAATCCCAGTGTCGACGCGGTTTCCGCAACCGCAGCATTGTCGGTGGACGGCAACCAGGAGGTCGGGTCGACGAGGATGAATTCTTCTTCGACGCCGACGGTCGGGGTCGTCGATTCGTGGCGGCCAGCGGTGGATTCGGTCGAGCAGGTGGCGCCCATGCTCGCGTCTACCCGGTCGGTCGAAGGCGGAAACCGACCCGAGGAAGCCCCGTTCTCGTCGGGAGAACGGGGCCTGTGGTCGGCCTTGCCAACATCTCGGAAGCGTCAACGAGTCCTTGCACACCGTATGAATCTGGGGACTGGCGTGCCTGGGAAAACGTACTGTGTCGGACTCGGTAAAACGAGACCCCAAGGCATGTCTCACCCCCTATTTCACCCTCGTGTGGACTTGTCCGCACACCCTTCGCCGAGTCGCGGATCATGACCTGGCGGCCTGCGGTGGTGCAGTCTCGGTTTTATCCGTGGGGCCGCCGTTATCGAGCAGATTCCGAGAATTACGAACCCATCTAAACTAACGTCCAGCATTCGGATGTGACGTTCTGGCGGAGTGTGTGGGTTCGGTGAGTCAACAGATATTTGATCAGTTAATCGCGTGCACAGCATCCGGAGAAGTTGTGGAACTTTCGAACTGGTATTGCGTTTCACCAGCGCAAATCTTCAGTGGTCATGGGTAAAATTCAGAAGATGGGAGAAAGTGCCTGGGATTGTGTTGCTACCGGTTCGTTATCGCAGACGAGTGTCCACTATGTGCGTGGATGACGACTCTTGAAGGCGGGCAAAACTGCGTGTCAGCTGTGTCGGAGATTCCTCTGTCTTTGTGTTCTTGGATTGAGAGTTTCACCAGGAATATCTTTCGTGATCGACGCGCCGGGAAATTTTTCTCAAGATTTACCCACTTGCGAATTGGGGAAATAAGCGGGTTGCGGAAGACCGAAATATTGCGGGTGGGAGCTGTTATTTCCGGTGATTTGCCCATATCTTGCTGAGTGACGTATTTGCAACCGAAGTGTCGCGCGGTCGAGAAATAATGCTTTTCATGCTTTACATTGGAAATTGCAAGATGCACGTTTCATCCTCAGTGTTAAACGAAAGGACGAACGCAATGGGTAGCTTGGAAGATTTCGACATCGCGGCACTTCTTCAGAAGGTCATCGCATTCTTCGACGGATTCTCGTCGGACGAGACCGAGTCCCCCACGGGCTAAGACTTAGCGAAGCCGCTGTGCATCCGGATGACACTGGATGTGCAGCGGCTTCTCTGTATCCGGCGCCTTCATCGGCGAAGGCAATGAATCGGCGTGCGTGGTTTCGGCCCGCCACTGGGCACTAACTGGTTGCATCCGTCTGGATCAAGAGCATCGCGTCGTCGACCGGATCGAAGTACAGAGCCGGGTCGGCAACCAGTGCAGCGTCGTCACCATGAGTTTGCATGGTGACAACCCAGGCACGATCGTCGTGTTCCACGTAATAGGCACCCGCGAGAACCCCGATGGAACTGCCGCCCTTGAATCCGCCGTAAGTGAACCATTTCGCGGACTCGTCACTGAGCGCCGGATCCTCGGCGAGAATGTCTCGAACCGGTGCGCCGCTCTCGGTCTTCGCCTTCTCTTGCAACGTGACCAACGCGGCACGCAGGTCGGCGGGCGAGGCGAACCAATCGATGTCGAAAGGCCATGCGGGGGTGGTGAATGCAGACGCCGGGATGTCCACCAGGCCGTCAGGTAGTGCCGCGAGTATCGCTCGACGCTCGTCCGGAGTTCCGTCGCGCCAAGCGATACGTTGTGCGCCTTGGTCACCCCAGCCGAGTTGGAACAGTGCGCGGGTCGGCTTGAGCGGGATGTTGAGCGAAGGATTTGCCATGCCCATCGGGGCGAATTCGGCTTCTACCTGCTCGCGCCCGACAGCAGCGATCAGCATGTCGGTGGCGGTGTTGTCGCTGATCGAGATCATCTTGCCGGCGGTATCTCGGACCGTGACTTCAGTTCCCGATGGCAGGTCCTGCATGGTCCCGCCGGGCATCGATTTGAGGTCGTCGGTGATGGTGAGCTTCTGATCCCAGGAGAGTGTCCCGTTCTGGACGGCCGTCGCGACCGCGCCGAGAACGTACAGCTTGATCGTTGACCCTGTGGGCTGTGGTAAGGTGTCGCCGACACTGAAGACTTCGGCGTTCTTTCCTTCGGCGACCTCGGTGACGGTCAGATTGGTCGGCGCGGGAAGCGCTTTGACAGCTGCCTCGAGTTCCTGCCAAGACGCGGCCGGCACATGAACGTCCTTGGTCGGTGTGATCGCCATTCCGAGGATCAGCCCGTTGCCGTCGACGACGACGTTGACGTCGAACGCACCGGCGGTGGTGCTGGTGATGGAAACTGTGCCGTCGGAGTCGCCTCCCTTGTACTTCACTGTTGTCCAAGGCTGTCCGGCTCGGATGGAGTCGAAGTCCGGAGGTGTCAGGACGACGGGTGCAGTGGGCCCGAAGTGTTCGGCGATTTCTTCCTGGGTCAACGGCGTGCTCGTGTTGAACGCACTGAGAAGCCAGGTGATCTGCTTGCCGACGGAGCTGTCAGGGATCGTGACCGTAGCGGGTGCCGCGGTGGGGGAGGTCTTTGTGCTGTTTTCAGAGGTTTGTGCGGAATCAGTCCCGGAAGTACATGCGGCGAGGGCGAATACCGCTGCGGAGGCAAGTGCTACCAGCGCGAGCGGGCGGCCTTTCCTGCGTGTGTGTTCGAGTTTCATGGACTTATTTCATCAGCATCTTCTTCGGCGCGCGTCCGTCTGAGGTGTAGACATACTCAGCCTGAGGTACTGAATCGGTTCATCCTCGAGTACCGTCAACTGGGTGTAGTGGTGACACACACCTTGCAGCTGGACAAATGGGAGAAAGGCTGCACTCGAAGAACTTTCGTGATGACTGCGAGAGCTAGTTCTTGGTCGCGGCCAAAAAGGACGGTTGCGTTGACAGCGCTGCGATTTCTTCGGGGAGTTCGGGGATCCGGCGATCGTACAGTTCTGCCAACTCGACCGAGCTGAAGCGTCGGACAGTCCAATTGTGTTCAGCCAACCACTGGCCCGGATCGGATCGCTTGTCGCTGTAGAACAGTTGCGAAATGTCCAGGTCTCCGAACGGGTCCTTGGCGAAGTACTTGGATCTGATGGCCGCAAGCTTGCTCGGGTCGGTTCCGGCCGGAAAGTCGTTCACCGCCAAGCGACTACCGGTGGCCGAGAGTTCGTCGATCCGCTCGAACAGGGCGTCGTGGGCCGGGCCGGGGAGATAGGCGAGCAGGCCTTCCGCCGACCAGGCTGTGGGTTCGTTCGGGTCGAAACCAGCCTCCTCGAGTGCGGCCGGCCAGTCGTTTCGCAGATCAGTAGGCACAGTGCGTCTATCGGTCTTCGGCTGGGCGTCGTGCGCCGCGAGCACTTCGGCTTTGAACTCCAGCACCTTTGGCTGATCCACTTCGAATACCGTCGATCCTGAGCTCCAATCCAGCCGGTACGCACGCGAATCCAACCCTGCTGCAACGATTACCGCCTGCCTTACTCCGGATTCGGTTGACGACGAGAAGAATTCGTCGAAGAACCTGGTTCGCAACCCCATGAAACCGCCGAAGGGGGTGTCCTCGAGGAGTGTGGGATCTTTCAGAAGAGCTGTGAAATGCGGCTCGGCTGCAGCTTCTACGAACCACGATGCGAACTTGTCCTCGATGATCGCGTCCGGACGGGTGCTCTCCAGTGCTCGGAACGTTGCCACTGCCAGCGCGGTAAGTCCGACGCTACTGACGATGTCCCACGTATCTCCATCGCTCCGCATTGTCTGGGTGTCCTTCCGCTCTTGACGACTGAGCCGAACTCTCTCGACCCTACGCCCGTGTGACCCCTCGTCGCCTGGAACGGAACGGTCGGACTTGGAGCAGCAAATACACGCTGACCGGATCGAAAAATTCTGCAGTGCAAGGCGTTCGGTTTGAATCAGCATCCTGCCAGGAATTTGCCAGGTCAATGCCAGTGGGCGGCAAGGATGCAGGACTTCACTGGGGTGTGCCTCAGGGCTGAGAGAGAGCCTCGAGAATCCTTCGGGCAGGGGATTGATCGTGGCATGACCATCCGCCGGAACCACTTCGTGGGACCGTTCGGTTCCAGCTGATCTCTCGGACCGCACAACGAATGTCCCGTCGAGAAAGAGAGATGTGAGCCCATGTTGCAGGAAGGCTCGCTGGATGTATTGGCCGCCGCGGCGCGGAGCGGTAGCCGTGAGTCCATGGCCAGTTTGTATGCGGCGTTTCGTCCGATGGTTGTGCTGCGGTGCCGCGCCGAGCTTGATCAGGCCGTTTCCGATTCCGCCGCGGATGCCGCGTGCGTCGCCGTTCTCACGGCAGTGTGCGACGGATCGGAGACGTATCAGCCTTTTCTACGCGTGCTGTACGCGAGTACAAGCATCGCGATTGCTCGGGCGGCATCCGACGGGTTCAGCGGTGGATCGCTCCCGCCTCCGACAACGCTCCCGGTTGTCGAACGCGATGTCTTGGTGTTGCGGCTGATCGTCGGGCTCGATACAAAGGCGACCGCAACGTCGCTTGCCCGTACGACAGACGAGGTTTCACTCGACCTGCATCGGGCGCTGCAGCGACTGCGAAAGTTGTCTTCTCCGAATGCAATCAGAAAAGTATTGACGGTCACCCGTGAGGTCGGCGAAGGTTGGCGCTCTGGCGTCTGTCGAGAGCGATCTGGGGGATCGCCCATCTCGGACTGATGGCTCTCGTGACATGGTGCCTCGTTCTTGCTCAGCCTTCGAATCGAGTATTCCTGGATACCAATGTATTTCGAAGAGTACCAAGCTTTTCGACTTCGACCTCGACCTGATCGCCTGGTTGTAGTAGCCATTGGGGTGAGCGTGCGTAGCCGACTCCCGACGGTGTGCCCGTAGCGAGGAGATCGCCGGGGTGCAGTGTGAAGGTCTGAGAGATGTGAGAGAGGGTGTCGCCGACTGTATAGACCATTTCGTCGGTGCGGGCGTCCTGAACGATTTCGCCGTTGACGCGGGTTTGTATTCGCAGGCCGTCGCGCAGGTCGCCGACTTCGCTCGCAGGAACCATCGGTCCTAGTGGGCCGGATCGGTCACCGTTCTTTCCGAGTATCCACTGCGAGGTGAGTTTCTGTGCTCGCCTGCAGGTGAGATCGTTGAACGTCGAGTATCCGACGACAGCTGCAAGGGCCTGGTCGGGAGTGGCGTCGGCAAGCTTTTGCCCAACCCAGGCGACCACCTCTCCTTCCCAGTCGAGACCCTGCTCGTTGGCTGGAACGGGGACATCGGTGTCGCCGACAGTGAGGGAGTTGGGCCACCGGGCGAACAGAGTCGGATAGGCGGGTAGAGGATCTGCGCGGTAGCTCCCCTCTGCGACGTGGGCAAGATAGTTCAGTCCGATGCAGACCACCCTCGCGCCCGGCAGGACCGGTGGAACGAACTCGATGTCGGCTACCGGCAGGTGTGGCCCGGTCGGAGTCGTCGCGAGCTTGCCGGCGGGATCCGACCAGAACTCTTCGAGAGTGCACACGACACTCACGTGGGAGCCGTCCTCGGACAGTTGAGCCACCTGAACTCCACGATCGGGTTGCTGAATCCCAACGATTTTCATCAGTTGCCTTTCAGGTTCGAATTAAACCTATAAACCTTCGGAGGTTTATGGTTTCATAGGACTATGCCTCACGACACCCCAGATGGACAAGGCGTACGCATGCCCCGGATTTCTGTTGCGCCGAGTGACCCGATTTCTGTGCTGTCCAAAGCGGTGGAGAGGGGGACCCGAGCCGAGCAGTTGGCGGCGGCGATCGACAGCCGGATTCGGGAGCAGAACCTGGAGCCCGGTGCGCCAATCGGCACGCTGGAATCGCTTCGCGGCGAGACCGGATTTGCATATTCGACTGTCAGCGAAGCGGTTCGACTGCTTCGTGATCGGGGAGTGCTGGAGATCCGCCAGGGGCGAGGTGGCGGCTTATTTGTCGCAGAGAAAAGCCCGGCGGTTCGCTTGCGCCATACGTTGCTGAGTGTCAGCGAGGGGGCCTCGGTCGTCGCGGATGCCATCGAGTTGCGTGATCACCTCGAAATCTTGATCGACACTGCTGCGGCTCGGCATCGAAGCCGGGCCGACATCGCCGACTTGGGGGCACACCTGAAGCGGATGGAATCCGCCCCCGACTGGGACACCTTCCTCCGAGCGAACTGGGCCTTGCACGAGCGAATCGCGACGATCGTTCCCAATGGCCTTGCGCGATCGGTCTATATCGGCACTCTGGGCCCGCTGCACGGCACGGCCACCGAGTTCGACAACGAGCGTGACGCAGCGGGCTACCGCACCGAGAGGTTTCACATCCACGTCGAACTTGTCGACGCAATCTCCGCCGGCGATGTGGCTGCAGTACGTGCGGCCGTCGTACGGCACAACACTCCAGTCTGAAAGGACGATTCATGTCCGGTGAGTTCCGCTCACATCTGTTTCCGCACGACCATCGCCGACTATCGAGTGTTCGAGGTTTGGATCCCTACGCCTATCGCGATGTGTCAAGGCGGCCTGGGACCTTTACCGGTGATCTCGTTGAGGGATGGAAGCCGCTATATCTCAACGAATTTCGAGGAGTCACCGAAAACGGCACGATCACGGACGGGCTTTACCCTTTGACAGCCGTCACGCACGGTGAAGAGGCTCCGGTGGATGAAATGGTGGATGCTGCGAGAGATCTACTTGCGGAGTTGAGTGACGTCGATCGCTCCAGGATCAGTTATCCGATCGATGCTGTCGAGTGGCAGACGTGGGCGAACCCCGAGTTCATGCAGTTAGACACCGGAGTACGACTCGAGTTCCAATCGCAACGTGTTCGACAGTTGGCTTTGCGATTGGTCGAGGCCTCGCTGAGCCCCGAAGGTTTCCGAATCGTCCGAAACATGATGTTGATCAATGGTTTTCTCGGCGAGGTTGTCGGATTGGAGACGATACTCAACGAATTCAGTTACAACGTCGCTCTGTACGGTGAACCGAGTGTCGTCTCGCCGTGGGGATGGCAATTGTACGGTCACCACTGCGCGGTCAACTGTCTGATCATCGGCGGGCGGATGGTTGTGAGTCCGGTCTTTCTCGGCGCGGAACCCAACGAGATAGACGATGGTCCCCACGCCGGCATCGAATCATTCACTGGTCGAATCGAACTCGGTATAGAACTGATGACCGCACTCACTGACGACCAGCGGCGTGAGGCCACTGTATACGGGCTGATGAACGATCCGGCCATGCCTCCCGGGCGAGTACACCCCGGGGATGAGCGGCACCTCGCCGGAGCGTTTCAGGACAACCGAGTGATTCCCTTCGAAGGCATTCCCGTCGATCAGATGGACACGCGTGCCAGACAACTAGTGCTCGCGATCGCCGAACAGTTCGTGGCATTGTTGCCCGCGGGACCTCGGACTGCTCGTCTGCGCGAGATCGAAGAGCACCTGGACCGGACATGGTTCTGCTGGATCGGCGGGCACCGCCCTGGAGACGTCTTCTACTACCGCATCCAATCCCCGGTCTTGATAGCTGAACTGGATCACCACTGCGGTGTCTTCCTCGACTACGACACTCCTCAGCCCTTCCATATTCACACGGTGATGCGCACTCCGCATGGCAACGATTACGGACGTTCCTACGTTCGACAGTGGCAAGAGCAGACGGAATCGTGACCTGCAGTCAGCTCCAGGGAGTCGTCTCGGCCAGACACTGGATTTCGAACCTACTTCACACGTACGTCGACTTTGCGGACCGCAAAGACGTCGACGGTGCTGTGGGGCTCCTGGCTTCTGCCCGGGTTAGCTTCCCCGGGACGGGTTTCGATCATCCGGACGATGCGGAGAAGTTCTTCGCAGAATTGTGGAAATCACCTGTCGCACATCGCCATGACGTCAGCAACCTCGTGGTGCTCGCCGGGTCTGGCCCCCGAGTGTGGAAAGCTCACGCGCACTACACTCGGTGGGTGTTCGAACCCGATCCCTCGGTGCACACCCTCGGTGAATACACGATGGTTGTCGACGAACGAGACTGGAGCATCATCGAACTTGCGGTAACCAGGACCTGGACGAGGAGTTAGTCGTGGCGAACATAGGCAGGGCCACGGTGATTCTGGATTCGATCGCCGAGAGTCGCTGGCCGATGACGCTGACAGACCTCGCAACCCGCACCGGACTTCCACGTTCGACGGTGCACCGAGTTATTCAAGCTCTCGAACGTGAGTTGTACGTGGTCCGAGTTCCGGACAGATCCGGATACATCTTGGGCCCCGGCTTACTCAAGTTCGGGATGAATGCTCACCTACGGCTCCTCTCGGCCAATCGATCTCAGCTGGCGACGTTGGCTCGTACCGTCAACGAGAACGTGGAGTTGGCGATCTTCAGTGGTCGCGAGGTTGTCGTCGTCGATCAGATTGCCTCACCGGAAAGGCTCAGAGGCGTCACCAAGGTCGGCAAGAGCTTTTCGCTGCATGCGAGTTGTATCGGGAAGGCCATGCTTGCTCAGTTGCCGGAGGAGCAGGCAGTTGCGTTGTTGTCACCGGTTCTACCACGATTTACGGATAAGACGATCACCGAACGGGCGGCGCTGCTGGCGGAACTGGCGGAGGTGCGTCGCTCCCACGTCTCCGTCGACATCGAGGAGCACGACGTAGGGATCTGCGCCGTGGCTACTGCAATGATCGGACCGACTGGCGCGCTTCAAGCGATCGCCATCGTCATTCCGTCCGGGCGGTTCAAAGCGAAGAAGGAACTCGCGGTCGAAGGTCTCAAAGTGGTGAACAGTCAGGTGGATCTGGGTTTGTCGCGAGCGCAATTCTGAATGCGACTGCCTGAGAGCTTCTTCTGTGTGCTCCCGTGACTTCTGCAGATCGCGCGAATCAGTTCCCGGCTCCTACTGGGAGGTCGGGAACTGATTCGTGATCAGTGGTATCCCTACCGTCTGATGCGCCTATCTGCAAAACAGAGTGCACAGACCGCGACCAAGCACACTGCCGCGGCACCCGCGAACGTACTGAACAATCCGACGGCTCCACCCGACGCAATGGAGGTACCGCCGATTACCGGGCCTAAGAACGCCCCGACGAATGATGTCCCGTTCGACCAACCAAGGGCAGTTGCTCGTGCAGGCAACGGGTAGACATCGGCTGTGGTCGTGTGCACCAGATTCATCGTGGAATGGCCGCCGATGCCCATCAGTGCCACACAAATCATGGTCCCCGTCAACGATGTCGGCAGATAGACCATTCCGAGAAGTCCGACGAGCGTGCACGCGCTGGTGGCTACCGCTACAACTGAGGCCCCGCGGCGGTCGGCCGCCCACGCACTGGCAAAGGAACCGATTACTGCGGCACCGGTCAGAGTAAAGGTGACCACAAGAGCAGTGTTCAGCGTGTACCCCAAGTCAATAATCGACTGCGCTGCCCACACGTTGAGTCCCTGCCACGCAACCATGTTGGAGATTGCGCATACCGCGACAACCAGTGCGATTGTGGACCCGCGGCCGGTGAACAGTGCGGCAATCTTTTGCCGACCAGACCATAAACGCCCCGCCACCTCCTGGGGAGTGTCGGTCGGGATGTCGATTATCACGACGGCGGCGAGGATCACCAGAGCCGTACATGCACCGATGAAGAACATCGGGCGCCATCCGAGCGCAGGAAGTACTGGAATCGCGAGCAGTGACGCGACGACGCCGCCGAGTGGGATACCTGCCATTGTGATCGTGACGACCAACGACGCCCGTGACGATGCCGCACTGTTGCGAGCGACTGTCATCGCGGTGGTGAGCGCGCCGCCCACGCCGAATCCAGTGACAAATCGACCCACTGCGAGCATGACGATGCTGATCGACGCTCCGGTGATCACGGCTCCGAAAGCGAACAGTGCGATGGCAACAATGAGAACCCACTTTCGACCGGAGCGCTCGGCAGCGAGAGGGGCCAGTACAGATCCGGCGATGGCTCCGATATAGACGAGCCCGCCGACCAGCCCTGCTTGTTGATCGGTTATGCGCAGGTACGAGTCTTCCAACAGCAACGGAATAACAGATCCGTAGACGATCAGGTTGAATCCCTCGATCACGGTGATAACCATGCACAACCCGATGACTGCGGGGTGGGATCGAGTCTCCCCGCGTTCATCGGTTCGCGCGGGTGCATTGAGATGCATGTGTTGTCTCTCCAGACAGTGAGCCCGATTCGGGCGGTCGATGTGATGCGTGCCATCGTCCGATGTCGACTTCTCGGGCGTAACCGTATAGTCCCGGAAACCGGGACAAATGGGGTGACGCGCAGCACATCTGGCTCATACCTTCAGCTCGTTGGAAAAACTCGATCCGAGGAGCTGAATCAATGGACCTGTCAGAAGTCACCGCTCTACTAGATCCGAAGCCTCTGCAATTGGAGATGGGATACGAGCGACTGCCATCTGGAGGGCTGCACGTCGCAGTCCGTACGGATATGCACGGTTGCACCGGCGAGATGCTCGAATGGTGGGTCCGCTGGCGTTGCGACACACAGAAATACATCTGGTGGCATCCCATCGACCACACGTACAGCAGTTGGCAGGGTAATCTCTCGGACGACACTCATATCGGCAGCGAGCACGTCGTCACCGAATACTTCTCGGGGCAGCCGGCCGATGATCTGGTCATCCAATTTCGGGATCCGTCCGAGTTCTTCGACGAAGACGCCTATTCCAGAGCAAGAGAATCCGGCGCTGTGTCCGGAGTGGTTGTCGGACGATTGGGGGTCACCCACAATCCACCTCGTCTCCCGGACGGGCGCGTGCTCGGCGGCAGGCTGCTGCACATCGCTCGCGATACCGAGTGGGGGATGGCCCTGCGAAGTCACTTCTTCATCGGACACGATCTCGAGACACTCGGGCAAACCGCGGAACAGATTGCGGCACAAGCAACTGTGGAGTTCGGTCAAGGACTCCTGCAGCACGCGTACGACGAGTTCACATTTTTGTCTCGTTTCCTGCCGTCGCTCTACGTAGCCGAAAACCGGGACGTATCTCCGCCGCGAGCACCGTGGTGACGGCAGTTGTCTCGGTGCCCGCCAGGGTCGTGCACCCGTTTCCGGCGGCACCGAGAATTTCGGCTCGTCCCGATTTCCGGGACCTGATCCGTGACAAAAGGAATTAACGAACCGATCCTTGTTCTCAACATCAAAGCTATTTCACCAGAACGGAATTCGCTGTGCAGAGTGTCAACGCCGAAGCAACGAGGATAGCTGCTGACGTGATGATCGTCGGTTTCGGGCCGGTGGGGAAGCTTCTCGCCGTCAAACTCGCTCGGAAGGGCCACGATGTCGTCGTCGTGGATCGAAATGAAGTCGGATACCCTCTGCCGCGAGCAGTAACCCATTGCGCCGATTTCGCGCGAATCCTGCAGTCGGTCGGGCTGGCGCCGGACACCATTCCCGAGATAACCGAACCTTATGACGACATGTATGTGTGGCGAAACGGTGACGGGCGGACACTGGTGGAGGTCGACTGGAGTGGTAAAGGTGAATCCGGTTGGTACAACACCTATTTCTTCAGTCAGCCCGCATTGGAAGAGGCCTTGGACGCCATTGTCGCCGGGTTGTCCAATATTCGGGTGATGAGGGGGTGGGAAGCGGTGGCATTGACGCAGAATTCGGCACTGGCAACAGTAGTCGTCCAATCCGTGGACAGCGGTAGGTGTGTCGCCGTCGATGCGCAGTGGATTGTCGGTGCAGACGGGGCGAACAGTCGCGTTCGTCAATGGGCCGAAATCGACTGGCACGACGAGGGGTACTTCTACGATTGGTTGGTTGTGGACGTCAAACCTTCGGGCGGAACCAGTTTTCCGAACGTTGCCGCGCAGAATTGCGACTACCGACGCCCTTCCACGATGGTTCCCGGTGGTCCGGGCCGCCGTCGCTGGGAGTTCATGCGACTGCCGGAAGAGAGTCGAGAATCCCTTCAGCGCGAAGACACGGCATGGGAACTGCTCGAGCCGTATGGGCTGACCCCTGACAATGCAATCCTTGAACGGCATTCCGTGTACACGTTTCAGGCTTGCTGGGCGACGCGATGGCGACAAGGACGCGTGTTGCTCGCCGGCGATTCCGCGCATCTTATGCCGCCGTTCGCCGGACAAGGCCTGGGTGCTGGTGTCCGTGACGTGATGAATTTGTCGTGGAAGCTCGATGCGGTGTTGCGTTCGGCAGCGGACGACCACCTGCTCGATACATATGGAACAGAACGACTAAGGCACGCACAAGCTTTTGTGCAGTTCTCGACCGAACTAGGTCAAGTCATCTGCATGTCCGACCCGCAGCAAGCTGCTGAACGTGATGCCCGCATGGTGGCGAACTGGACTGCGGGAATGAAGCCTCCTGCTCCGCCACGACCAGGGCTCGGCCCAGGGATACATGTCGGGACTGCCGGTGGCAGTCTGGCTTTACAAGGTCAGGTTCGAGTCGGAGATGGCGAAGTTGCCAAGTTCGACGATGCGTTCGATGGGCCAGGGGCTTTGATTTCACGCACATCGGCCGCGCTGCGAGAAGTTCCGGAGGCGACGCGAACAGCTTTGGCGACGTTGGGGATCGACCTCGTAGCGCTCGGAGGTGCCGAATCGGCGGGCGTGACCGTTGTCGACGACGTCGACCTCACCTACACGCGCTGGCTCGACGATCAGGACGCAGATGTCGTTCTGGTCAGACCGGATTTTCACGTCTACGGCGTTGCTGGAACGCACCAGGCAACCGAGCTGGCAGCAGGTTTTCTACACAGGTTGCGTGTGCCGGAACCTGCTCGGACGCTTGCCTGACAGCGCGACCGCCACATCGACTATCGACAGGAAGTTACATGTTCAACTCAGTGACCGACGACATCGATTCGGTCGAATCATCTTCGGAACAATCCGGATCCGATGTTCGAAGAGGGCCCTTGGCAGGCATAGTCGTTGCAGACCTCACGCGCGCACTCGCGGGACCTCACGCTTCAATGATGTTCGGCGACCTGGGGGCGACGGTCATCAAGATCGAGACACCCGGTACCGGCGACGATACGCGCGGCTGGGGGCCACCTTTCATGGAACCTGCAGGTGCACAGCGAGAATCGACATACTTCTTGTCCACGAATCGAAACAAGAAGTCAGTCGTACTCGATCTGAAATCTGAAGAGGGTCTTGCACTACTGGAATCCCTTGTCTCACGCGCCGACGTTCTGATGGAGAATTTTCGGACCGGCGTCCTCGATCGTTTGGGGCTTACCGCCGAACGACTTTCGGAGCTGAATCCGCGACTCGTCGTGCTGTCCATCAGCGGATTCGGTCACGACGGACCGGAAGGCGGACGTGCGGGGTACGACCAAATCGCACAAGGGGAGGCGGGTCTGATGTCGCTGACAGGTTCGGGTCCCAACGACTTCCAAAAGGTCGGAACTCCGATAGCCGACCTACTGGCAGGGATGTACGGCGCATTCGGTGTACTCGCGGCACTGCAGGAGCGAGCGCGAACCGGCGTTGGGCAGACGGTACGAACCTCTTTGCTAGCCGGCATAGTAGGTATCCACGCCTTCCAAGGAACTCGATTTACCGTCGCCGGTGAAACTGGTAAGGCACAAGGGAATCACCATCCGTCGATCTGCCCCTACGGGCTCTTTCCGACAGCTGACGGCGTAGTTCAGATTGCGGTTGGTAGTGAAGGACTTTGGAAGCGGTTCTGCTCGGGCTTCGGGTTGGCCCCAGATGCCCCCGGGATGGAAGACAACTCCGAACGAGTTCGAAACAGTAAGGCGGTCCGCCAGCTTATCGAAAGCATTTTTTCGAAGTATGGCACGGACGAGCTGCTGCTCGAGCTGGACCGTACGGGTATTCCGGCGGGACGTGTTCGTGGAATCGACGAGGTGTACCGCTGGGAACAGACTCGTTCGCAGGGGTTGATGGTCGAAGTCGAACACGAAAGCCTAGGTCGAATAACGCTTCCTGGGCCCCCACTCCGGTTCTTCTCTGTGGACGGCATGGAGGTCACGAAGAACTGTCACTCGGCTCCACCGCTTCTCGGTGCGGACAACGCTGTTATCACCGGTTGGCTCAGCGAAGCACGCCGATGAGAAAGACATCGATGGTTTCTGCTATGAGGCCGAGCCGGCGCGACTCCGGCATGGTCGATGTGACGTTCGACGGCCCAATCGCGACGGTGACGATCGGCACAGGCCGTCGTCGAAACGCTTTGAACGGTGATGCTTGGAAAGATCTCGCGCATCAGATCATTGGCGTCTCGACCCACGCATCGCTCGGTGTTGTCGTCCTTCGCGGCGTCGGCGATACCTTCTGCGCCGGGTCCGATGTCACCGAGTGGGTCGGTGCCTGTGCCGAGGACGTCGAGGAGTCGTTCGCGCAAATGGAGGCAGCCTTCCGCGCTATCGAAATTTGTCCCGTTCCTGTCATCGCACAGATTTCGGGCGTGGCGGCTGGAGCAGGGTGTCAGTTGGCACTCGCGTGCGATATTCGAGTCGTGGCGACTTCCGCCAGAATCGGAATGCCTATTGCGCGTCTCGGGATTCGACCCAGTCCGGCATTCGCGGCGCGCCTCGTCCGTGTTGTGGGACCGGCTGTGGCCGCTGAACTGCACTACACCGGACGGCTGGTGAAGGGACCGGACGCGGTAACAACAGGTTTGGCGAATCGGTGTGTGTACGGCGAGCTCCTCGCGTCGACTGTTCGGGATTTGGTAGAGGAGATTGTTCGCCAGCCGACATCAGCCGTGCGTGCGGCGAAGGAGGCATTGATTGCTGTTACCGGCCCTCCTCCTCACCACACCCTCGGTCCGGCCGTGAATTTGCGCGACCTCCAACTTGGCATCGCGCAAATTCTGCATACGTGAGTCTGCAAGGCTGTTACTGGCCGGCGATGTATTCGATCGACGGGCCGGCAGTCCAACCGCCGTCGACGGCGATCTCGGAACCCGTTGTGTACGAGGCATCGTCGGAAAGCAGGTAGGTGACCGCGCCGACCAACTCCTCCGGGCGACCGACACGGCGATACGGATTGTTGGGGAATGCGCCCTCTTCGAGGCTGATACCCGTCGGTGCAGTCATGGGCGTCAGGACCATGCCGGGGTGAACCGAGTTGACCCGGATCTTGTCGCGACCGAGTTCGACGGCGGCGATCTTGCTCAGCCCACGCACGCCCCACTTGGCTGCGCCGTAACCGCTGGTCAGAGCCATGCCCATCAGGCCGGCGGCCGAGGAGATGTTCACGATGGATCCGCCTCCAGCTGCCTTCATGAACGGCACTACCGTGTGGATGCCGGTGTGCACGGACACCAGGTTGATCTGGATGATGCGCTGGAACGTCTCGAGTGGTTCCTCGGCGACTGTCTGGCCGGACGCCGAGATTCCGGCGTTGTTGACCAAACCGTTGATCGCGCCGAACTCGGATACCGCGTACTCGGCGGCGGACTTCCAAGACGCTGGATCGGTGACGTCGAGGTGAACGTAACGCGCTGCGTCGCCGAGAGATTCGGCCACTGCTCGACCGTCGTCGTCGAGTAGGTCGCCGATGACGACGCGGCCGTTGCCCGCGACGATGCCGCGGGCAAACGCCTCGCCCAGGCCGCGTGCGCCGCCGGTGACGAGAACGATTTTTCCGGAGAGATCCTGAGTCATGATTGTTCCTTACCTGTTGGTGTTGCGAGATATGGCTTCGAGAACGCCCCGAGCGCGCGGGTGATGGCCTCGGGTGCGGGCGTCCGGAGGTCTGCCATCTCACGCAGTGCGGCCACTACCGCAAGTGTTGCCTGGCCCGAAGCCGCCGTGGTGTCGAGCGAGGTTTCCGGACGATCGATCAGGCGTGCGACTTCTGGGCGAATCAGTTCCATCGTCTCGAAAGTTGCTGATTCCCAAACTCTCCGGAGTGCCGCATCACCGAAGATGATGGGCATCAGTGACCGGGTCATCGGCTCGAAGGACTCGCCGACCGATGCGATAAAGGCATTCTTCACAGCCGCTGCGAGCCCGAATTCGCGGGCTTGCGCGCTGAGTGCCGTGGCCAGACTGCGGTTTCCCTCGTCGAGCATCGGCCAGATGCTCTCCTCTTTGGTGGCGAAGCAACGGTAGAACGTTCGCTCGGAGATTTCTGCCCGCTCGGCGAGCTCCGCGATGGTCGTCGAAGTGTCGCCGCGTTCGACGAAAGCGGCAGCACAACTCTGCGAGACGCGGAGAAGTAGTGCAGTGCGGCGGGCTGTTGCCATATCCGCACTGTACCAAAAGTGGCAGAAACTGCCACAAATGGTGTCGGCCGGTCAGCCGACGTTACCTTCGATTCCGGAAACCTCCTGCTCAACTGCGTTCTTGAGGTTCAGGAGCGTCTTGCGGATGTTGCCGCGCTGAAAGTCGGCGAACGTTTTTCCTCCGGTGGCAATTTTGTCGAACATGTCGGCGGCGAAGTCCGGCCAGCCGCGCCGGTCGTCGGTCCACGTTTCGGTAACTCGGGTTCCGTCGGGCACCGGCGAGAATCGGTACTGCCAGGTTGCGATAGAGGCGGGGATCCGGGGAGTACTGAGGCCGATCTTGTGAACACGGAATTCGAAGAGCTTCCCGGCCTCGGCAGCGGTGACTGTGCATCGCGTGGTCCACTGCGCGCGCCCACGCTTGTTGTGCCCGTCGAACTCCATGCCCAGGAAAGCGCTTTCGCGGTCTCCCCGCAAGGTTGCGCCTATGTTTTCGGGACTCCAGGCACCCATACGAGTGGGATCGCTGATGACCTCGTAGAGGGAAAGCGCGTCGGAGCTGACGACGATGCTGTCGGAGACGGTAAGTTCGCGAGCCATTTCGGTTTCAGGTTCTTTCTGTCGAGCGTGTGTGAGGTGTGAGTATGACGATCGGTGGTTTCGCGAACAAGATGCGGACGTGGCGGATGAACCGTCGAACTGATCGGCGTTGAACTACAGGTGCGGTTTCAGTTGGATCTTGACCGCGCCTTCCTGCTTCTTCTGGAAGATCTCGTAGGCGTGTGGCGCCTGATCGAGCGGCAGCTGATGGGTGGAAAAGGTGTCGACACCGAGTGGGTCGTCGTCAGTGAGCAGGGGCATGATGTCCTCTACCCACTTCTTGACGTTCGCCTGGCCCATCCTGAGCTGAATCTGCTTGTCGAACATGGTCATCAGCGGCAGCGGATCAACCATTCCGCCGTAGACACCGATCAAAGAAATGGTTCCGCCGCGCCGAACGATGTCGATGGCCGAATAGACAGCGCCAAGGCGATCGATTCCTGCGTTACGCATCGCAGGCGCGGCAAGAGCATCGGGAAGGAGTCCGACGAACTGCTGCGCGAGCTTTCCGATCGGAGACCCGTGCGCTTCCATACCGACAGCGTCGATCACCGAATCGGTTCCGCGGCCGTTTGTCGCGTCTCTGATGGCATCGCCGATCTTGCTGCCGTAGTCGTCCAGGTTGAGGGTCTCGATACCGCGTTCGGCAAGCCGCGCAAGGCGTTCGGGTACACGGTCCACACCGATTACTCGAAACCCCTTGTGGTGGGCGATACGAGCCGCCATGTCACCGATCGGTCCGAGGCCGAGGATTGTCACGGACCCACCCGGCGGAATGTCGGCGTATTCGACCGACTGCCAAGCGGTGGGGAGCACGTCGGAGAGGTAGACGAATCGCGAATCCGCGGGACCTTCGGGAACTTTGATATGTGTGAAATGTGCTTGCGGTACTCGGAGGTACTCAGCCTGCCCGCCGGGCACCGAGCCGTAGAGCTCGGAGAAGCCGAACAATGCTGCGCCCGTTCCCTGATCGCGGACCTGCGTCGTCTCGCACTGTGTGTAGAGGCTCGAATCGCACATGAAACAGTTGCCACACGAGATCTGGAACGGAATCACGACGCGGTCACCTATCTCGAGATTCGTGACTTCCGAACCGACTTCTTCGACGATTCCCATCGGTTCATGGCCGAGAATGTCGCCGGCATTCATGAACGCACCCAGAGTCTCGTACAGGTGCAGATCGGATCCGCAGATATTAGTCGTGGTGACCTTGATGATCGCGTCGGTGGGTTCGACGATCTTCGGGTCCGGAACCGTATCGACGCTTACTTTCCGTTTGCCTTGCCAAGTCACTGCACGCACTGGGATCGACCTCTCATCGTGGAAATGCTGTTCGCAGTCACCTGCCCGAAAGCACTGAAATGCAAACAAAATCGGCGAGGGTTGCGAGAAGTCCTGAGCGCGTTAGATTGAGATGGAGCTGGGTCCCGGTCTCTTTGCACCGGCTCCAGGACTGGGACGACGAGATGATGAGGACGATCGCATGACCGACAAAGACGACAACGACCAGTCGCCCAAGGGTGGGCACCCAGGACCCGTGGACAAGGGCGGCGACGGGGGAATGGCAACGCGAGAACAGGCGCCTGAACTGGTCGAGGAGACCTCCGACGAGAAGTCTGACGACGAGTAGTTTCCTTTTACTCCGCGTTGGGTAACAACGGGGATAGGCCGCATCGGACCGTCCCGGAATCAATGCGGGCGAGGTTCCTCGAGGTTGAGCAGCCAGCCACGGGAACCGCCTTGAGCAGATCCCTCAACCATGTTTTCATTCAACCCTGTAACAGCACGTGATCGAATCGGGTCCGCAGTAGTGTCGGGACCCGGAAGTCGTCAAGCGTTCGAACTATCAACTGCTCGGCAACATCCCGGAGTTTCACGTTGGTCTCTTGAGAACGCCACACGAGTATGTCGAAGGCGCGATCGGCCGAAATGCCGTAGATCACCATGAGCATGCCTTTGGCTTGCTCGATTACTCCGCGAGAAGCGGTGATTTCGTTGACCAGCACGTCGACAGACGCTTTCACCGTACTGTCGAGGGTTTCGGTGACGTCGATGTAGAAGCCTGAGCTGCCGACCACGGCACCCGACTCGTCCACGACGCTGTCGCCGACGACGATTACCGAGTGAGTATCCCCTGCAGTGTCGATGATGCGGTGGCGGCTGCTGAACGGTCCGCCTGAGGTGCGGATGGCGTGCAGTGTCTGAGCAACGTGTCTTCGGTCGTCGGGATGCTTGTGCGAGAGCATCAATTCTGTCGTCGGAGCTACTTGGTCGGGTTCGTATCCGTGAATCCGTGCAACTTCGTCCGACCACTCCCACCGGTCGCCGTTGCGGTGATAGAGAAAGCCGCCCACCCGGTGTGGAGCCCCCGATCCTGACGTTCGCCCCAACCCGTCCTCGTTCACCACACACGCCCCCTCGTTCTCGACCTCGTCCCAACCGGCGTACTCGCCAGTTAGTTATATCGGACAAATCCGGCGGAGGTGGTGTCGGTCCCATATTTCGGAGCATCGTCTGGATCGCTACCGCATGGGTCGGGGAAACCGGCGCTCAGAGTACTTGGCGACGGTCCCACGTCACTCGCGGTTGAAACAGTGTTGCCGCTCTGTCCATTCGGTGATCGCCGCCGCGATGGCCGCAGGCTGATCCTCGGGGGCGAGATGTCCTGCGGGACCGCACTGTTCCACCTCGAGATTTGCGATATTCGATCGGCTCCACGTGACTTCGTCAGGTCCGATCATGAGAAGTTCTGCGGGGCCGCTGAAGGTGAGAAGAAGTTTGGGTACGTCGGTGCTTTCTGCGAGCCAATCGCTGTACGCCGCCACACGTGCATTCACGTCACCGGGAGTTCCTTCGATGGGGAAGGATCGTGGCCACTCGAGAAGGGGTCGGCGACTCTCTCGTGACGGATAAGGGGAGCGATAGGCCTCGGCATCGCTTTCGGTCATTTCACCGAGAACCGTTCTGTGAAGCGCTATTTCGAGAAAGAAGTTCTCGTCGAGTACCTTCGTCTCTCCTGTGTCGGAGTCCCTCAGAGCTTCCACCCGTGCCCGTGCCTCTCCCGGGAAGTGTTCGTCCCAGGTCATCGGACGAAGGATCGTTTCGAAGAAGGCCACACCTCGGACGCGATCGGGGTGGCGGGCAGCCCAGTCCAGTGCAAGTGCCCCGCCCCAGTCGTGTCCGACGAGTACGACGTCGTCGAGTTCCATCTGGTCGAACCAGGCGTCGAGGTAGCGGGCGGTGTCGAGGAAGCCGTAGTTGATTGGCGGTTTGCCTGACCGCCCCATTCCGATGAGGTCAGGGGCAAGTGCGCGGCCTAGATTTCCTATCTGCGGCAGGATGTTTCGCCACAAGTGCGAGGATGTGGGGTTTCCGTGGATGAGTACGAAGGGTGTTCCTTCACCGCGCGAGCGGTAGGCCATGGTCGAGTCGAGCACGGGAATTGTGGGCATTGCGACTCCTCAAATAGTTTCCATATACTCTAATTGAGATAGTAGCCATGTATTCTATTTGTATGCAAGATCGAGAAACATGGACGACAGGGTCGCTGGTGTGGCACCTTGGCTTGCGCTGGCGGGCGGGGGTTGACCGAGCGATCGCGCACCTGGGGTTGACTCACGCCCAGTATTCAGTGCTCGCGTCTCTGCATGGTCTGGTGAGTGCGGGGGAGAGGCCGAGTCAGCGAGAACTCTCAGCGCACACAGGATTGCAGCGAATCTACATATCCAAGCTCGTGCGAGCGTTGGAGAAGAGCGGGTTTGTTGTCAGTGAACGCGATAGACGCGATGCGCGAGCCGTTCGCCTCGATCTCAGTGACGAGGGCAAACGAGTCATAGAGCTCGCTAAAGACATTGTCCGCCAATTGGATGCAAAGAATACGGAAGTGCTGACGAAAACCGGAGGGCGGGAACTCGCCGAGCTCCACCGCGCCCTTGACGCGTTACTCGACGCCACCGACGCAGGAGATGGATAATGCGCCGGTCCGCTTCGTGGCGCAACCGATGGCGATCGTGTGCGGACCCGGTCCACAGGACGTTCGTTGGGGGAGCGACGGAAGCGTCGATCCCCCAACGAGCCCTATTGTCTAGCTGTCGATCGTCACGGTGTCACGTTGATCGGTGTGGCCGATGCGAACTGCAGTGTGCCCGACATTGTTGCCGTCCCAGTGGCTGCGGCGGGGCAGACGGGTCCGGTGCCGGTGCGTGTGTAGTTCACGGTGCCGGTGTTGCTTGCCACGACGCGCTGGTTGGGAATATCGAATGGCAGCGGTCCGACAGTGCTGGCCCCGACGGTGACTGTGCATGTTGATCCGGGCATCGTGACGACTGCGCCTCCTGCAGGAATGACCAGGGATCCCTGAGCCGATCCGGTGTCTGCCGAGACGTTCAATAGCCAGGAACCGGAGGTCGTGACCACAGCGGGTAGGCCGTTAGCCTTGCACCCGGTCAGGCTGGGGGTGCCGATATTGACGTTGACTCCGCCGGTGCCGGTGTTGGAATTACCCGGCGCGGATGGGATGGTCCCGGAGCCCGTCGTACTGGAGCAGGTAAGTGTGATCGTTCCTGTCTTGATACTGAGATTGCTGCTCGAAGCAGTCACGGCTTGACCCGCTGGAGTGACGACGGTCGAAGCCAGAGCGGTGCCGGCTGCGACCGCAATCGCGGCTGCGGCGGCAGCTGTGACGATGGTGGTGCGGCGAACTGCATGGGTCATCGATATCTCCTTGTTGTCGGTGATACTTCGTGAGTCGCCGGTGCTTGCTCTACTGCGTCCGCAGGCTGTCGGCGCCGATGTTGAACACATCGCTTGTGGTGGTCAACGAGTTGTGACCACTCGAAGACGGAACGTTGGCGCGAAGGTTGACTGCCCAATTCAATGCGCCGAACAGTCCACATCCAGATGCGCCCGGTACCGCGAACGTCTGGTCGGCGTGCGTAACGTTTCTGACGGCGGCGGTATCCGGAAATCCTGGAACTTCCTCCAGGACACCATTTTCGGACACTCCGAGTTTGAACATGATCGGGTTGCTCGCAGAACCCAGATAGCAGTTGCCGCCCAGCAAGGGGTTGGAGATCTTCAATCTTGCCGGAAGTGTGACACCGAGTTGGAATGCGTCGACTGTTGGCAACGCGACCGGTTCGACTGTTGCCTTGATGGTGGTCAAGCCGCCGGGGAACGGTATACCGAGCCCGAAGATTCCTCCTGGTACCTCGATGGGGGTGGAATAGACGCCTTTGGTGCCGTCAGTGGGAGGAATGAAGATCTGGTCGAACCCGAATTCAGCGTCGGGGTTCTCGCGATAGGCGACACCGCCGGCGATATTCAACGAGCCGGAAGGAATCGGTACTTTGAGCCCGTTGATGTTCATTTCGCCGCCTTTGACGACGACATCGACACAGGTGCTTGTCTCCGGATTGGCTATCGGGCATTTTCCCCAGCCCCCGAACGGCGTATTGGGCAGCGGGGCCGCCGTCGCGGTTGACACCGCCCCGAGAGTGAGGACTCCCGCTGCGACGACGGCGAGCGCGGCTCTGAATCGTATTGTGCGCATGGACAAGTGAACTCCGTTTCGAGGTGGCAATCTGTCGTCGATGACGGTTCTGTGGCAGTGGGTTGGATTGCTAGTTGGCACTACGTTCGGCAACGACGGCAGCGGGTTCGGGTGAGCCGGCCGGCTGGGGCCTGAGGCTGTCGGCACCGATGTTGTAGACGTCACTCGTCGTGGCGAGGGAGTTGGACGTGGTGGACGAGGGAAGCCCGGCGCGCCAGTTGACGATTGGATTCAGAACGCCGAACGGGCCACATCCGGAAGCTGTCGGGACCGCGAAGGGCTGTCCGGTGTGGCCGGTGTTTCGAACGACGGCAGTATCCGGGAAACCTGGAACCTCTTCGAGGACACCGTATTCGGTCACATCCAAGTTGAGTTGGACGGGGTTGTTGTCCGAGCCCAGGTAGCATTTGCCGCCGAGGAGAGGGTTCGCGATCTTCAATTTGACGGGTAGCTTCACACCAAGCTGAAATGCGTCCACGGTGGGGAGTGCAGACGTCGACTCTACGGTGGCCGAAGCCTTGTTCAGTCCGAAGAGATTGTTGAATGGCAGGTCGATTCCGAGTGCGCCCCCGGGGATGTCGATGGGTTTGGCGTAGATCCCCCGACTGTTGTCGTTGGGTGGGATGAATACTTGGTCGAATCCGAATTCAGCCTCTGGATTCTCCCGGTATGCAACTCCGCCTGCGATGCGCATCGCCCCGGCGGGAATGTTGACGGAAAGCTTGCCGATCTTCATGTTTCCGCCGGTGACCGTGACGTCCATACAGGTGCTGGTCTCGGGATTGTCGATCGGACATGAATCCCAACCGCCGAAGGGGATCTCCGCTGCCGGGGCGGCTCCTGCAATGCTTGCTGACAAGCTTCCCACCGCAGCGGCGGTGGCGAACACAGTTGCGGTGGCGAGTGCGCCGAAAAGGCCACGCGACGTCGAACGTCGGGACATGTATTTCTCCTTTGGGTACAACCGACCAGTCGGGATTGTGATGATGAGTGACGGTAGTCACGTGTGACTTGGATGTACAGACAATTTGAAACAATTCCGACAAAAGTATTACTGCGATCGCCTCCGCTACTACTTGTGGCTGTGAGGATTGAAATTTGTTGCAGTGCTCTGTGTCTCGTCATTCACCCGCGAATCGCTGTGAGGTGCTTCGACCCGAAAAGGCGTTCGTCGACGGGAATATCGGACTCCTGTCGAAATCGAGGGGGCAATGTTTTGTCGGAGTCGCCAATGAGGGAAGTCAGGGCGAGTAACTTTGTCGAACAGCGGCTGATCGGTACTCCGGGCAGCTGCCCGAGAGAACGGATCGCCATGACACTGATGCTGCCGCTCGACTCGATGTTCCTACTGATGGAGTCACGGGAGCATCCCATGCACGTCGGTGGCCTGTCGCTTTTCGTTCCGCCGGAAGGGGACGACGGCGAATTCGCCAGGTCGCTCTACCGTTCGCTCACCGACGTCGACTCGATTCGGCCACTCTTTCGCCGCAAGCCGGTGCAGTTCTTGTCGAACTTCGCGCCGGTGCGTTGGACGGAGGATGCAGACGTCGATCTCGAGTATCACGTCCGGTTGCTCGCGCTGCCCAAGCCGGGTCGAGTCCGCGAGTTGCTCGAGCTGACCTCCATGCTCCACGGCACGCTGCTCGATCGGCATCGGCCGCTGTGGGAGGCGTACGTGATCGAAGGTCTCGCCGACGGCCGAGTTGCCGTGTACATGAAGACGCACCACGCGCTCATGGATGGTGTGTCTGCTGTTCAGGCGTGGTACCGCAGCCTCTCGTCGGATCCGCACGATCGACATTCGATGCCTCCATGGGCGCAACGACCTTCTTCGGGGCGGGTTCGTGCCGGTCGCGGGCTGGACCTGCAGAGGCGGGTGGGCTCCGTGATCGAGACCGTGCAAGATGTGGTCGGGGTCGGCCCTGCGATAGTGAACGCCGCTGCCTCGGCAGTGAAGGACCACGTCGCACCGTTGCCGTTTGCTGCCCCGAAATCGATCTTCAACGTCCCGATCACCGGAGCGAGGCGTGTCGCCGCGCAGTCGTGGCCGATCGAGCGCCTGCGCAAGGTCAGCTGCGTTGCAGACGTGACGCTCAACGATGCGGTGTTGGCAATGTGCGCGGGTGCGCTACGGCGATACCTGATCGAACTGGACGAGTTGCCGGACAAACCGTTGATCGCGATGGTGCCGGTATCCCTTCGCAAAGGCGAAGAGGGTGAGGCTTCCGGCAATGCCGTGGGTGCGGTGTTGTGTGATCTGGCAACCGAATTGGCAGATCCGGCGGCCCGACTTCAGAGAGTTCACGACTCGATGAGTAGCGCCAAGTCCCTGATGTCGGGCCTGACGCCCCTGCAGATCACGGCGCTCAGTGCATTGAACGTCGCGGGTCTCGGGCTGCCGCTGATCCCTGGTTCATCCCGACTGATCACTGGGCGTCCAGTCTTCAATCTGGTGATTTCCAACGTCCCCGGCCCGACAACGACGCGCTATTGGAATGGCGCGAAACTCGAGAGCTGTTACCCGGCATCGATTCCGTTGGACGGGCAGGCGATGAACATCACCGTCATCGGCTACGCGGACACCATGCAGTTCGGGCTCGTCGGCTGCCGCCGCAATGTTCCGCACTTGCAGCGGCTCCTCGGCCATCTCGAGGAATCCTTGAGTGAGCTCGAAGCCGCCGCAGGCTGAATGCGTGAGGAAACCTCAGCTGACGGGGACCGCTCCGCGAGCGTTCGATACCAAGTGAGTGCCGATCTGAAGGAACGCGGGTACGAAGTTCGGGGTGTCGATTGCAGGCGAAAGGATGTGGGCTCCGAAATGCGCGACCACAAACTCCAGGTCGCGTGAGATCAAGAGCCTCTGGCCATGGATTCCGCTTGCCATGAACGATCCGAACGGATCATTGAGGATCCACCAGTAGTCGTGGTAGCTCATCGTCGCGGGGGAATCGACAGGGGCACGCGGGCTTCTGACCTCCGAAGGATAGCCTGCGGGCACTCCCGCGGTCATCGATCGCGCGATGTGCGGTGGGATCACCTGACGATCCTCGACGGCACCGTCACAACGAATCATCTCACCCACTCTGGCTACGTCTCGAAGGGTCGCACTGAATCCGCCCGCCGCCATTTCCGTTCCAGCGGAGTCGACTATGTAGAACGCATCTTCTTCGGCTCCGATTCTTGACCAGACCAGCTCACTGAGTAGTTCGGCGAGTGAAGTTCCGGTCACGCGGCGCAATATTTCTCCGACAGTCTCGACATTGCCGTTCTCGTAGCGGAATTCGACGCCGGTCGGGCCCGCAGTGCGTGCCGTGGCGAGGTGCTCGAGAATGGTCTCCGGGCCGCGGTAATTCATGGGGCGCAGCTTCGGGGCGACTACGGCCCAGAAACGGCTGGCTTCGATGGTGCGATGGAACGGCCGACCGCCGTACGTTACATCAGTGCCCATGTGAAGAAGGTCCTGAATCCGATTGTCTCCGAAAGCAGTTCCTGCCAACTCGGGAATGAATTTCGACGCCCGATCGTCGCGGTCGAACAATCCTTGTGCTTCGACCAGTGCAGCCATCAAACCGACGTAGGATTTCGCCATCGATGCATTGAGGTGCGGTTCGTGGGGTTTGCAACCGTGCAAGTAACTCTCGTACACCATGCGTCCCCGATGTAGCACGGCGATACTGTCACTGTGCGCACCCGCGAGGAACTCGGACACCGTCTGCTTCGGCTGATCCGGAAGGTTCAACGTGACACCGGACAGATCCGTGTAGTCGGTCGGGAGGGTCCATTTGGGTCCGTCGCCGCGCCACACACGGCGAGTCGCTACCATCTCTCGTATGGTTGTGGCTTGTTGGCGCACGTCGGCCGGGTCGGTGAATCCGCGCGCCCAGGGGATGTCATCCGTTGCGATGTTTTGTGCCATCTGAGGTCTACTTCCGTCTTGATTGCCGAGTTGGAGTGTTGATTGCCGCGTTCGTAGTTGATGAACTGAATTGCCTAGTGCCGAAGCGCATTCTGTTCATGTAGGGGGTTGGCGGATGGCCCGGAGAGTAGGGCCGCACTGTCGCGGGCGTAGGGGCGATACAGTGCGCCTGAAGCGACCCCGTTGACGGTGGTCAGCACTACGGTGACGATGAAGAGCGCGCCTTGTAATCCGATTCTGTCGCCGAGGGTTCCGACCAAGACAGCGTATCCGGCGTAGGCCAGCGCTTCGACTGTCGAGACGGAGACGGCAAAGGCCAGGGCTCGCAGTTCCGGACGAACTATGGCCATGATAATCGGCCGATTTACCACTGGGACCTGACCTTGAAGGACGCCGACGATCCCGAACAAGACCGCGTAGACGCCGATGCTGTTCCAGGAAATCTGCGTAGCGATCAGTGCTGCGGCCGCGAATCCGAGTTGGCTGGCCTGAAGCATGATGATGCGGCCGTTTCGGGGCCGTTTGACGTGTACGGCGTCGTTGACTCGTCCGCCGACGAACGTGCCGAGCAGGTACCCGATTGCGAAGGGCGGTGCGATGATCGAAGCAGTTGCGGTCGTGAATCCGTGCTCCTCGACGAGAAATACGATGCTGAAGCTCATGATGACGTTCTGGCCCGAGAATGCGCGTTGTACGAGTAGGTATCGGAATGTCTTGATAGCGAGTAGCTCTCGTATCCCTTCGCGCCAGAATCTTGCTTTGGAGCCGAGATCGTCGGTGGTCGTCTGTGCGGGCGCATCGCCGGATTCAGGATCGTCGAGGAAAAGCATGATAAGCACACCGATGGCGATGCAGATTGCACCGGTGATGATGTATCCGTAGCGCCATCCATCTTCGAAGCGAGACAAAAGCCCGAATATCGGGGCGGTCGCGCCGGTGATGACGGCGACGCCGCCGTATACCAATCCCGTTGCGCGGCCCCTCCGGGCGTCCTCGTACAGATCTCCGAGGATGGACAATGCAATCGAGCCGGCGCCGGCGAAACCTGCGGCGCCGATCGCATAGAGGACGAGAAACTGAGTGAAACTGCCGGACAATCCGGCCAGGATTACCCAGGCACCCCAGAACCCTGAACAGATGGCAAGTACCGACTTGCGAGAATATCGTCGGGCAAGGAACGCCCAGGGGATTGCCGTGAAGACCCCGACGGCCTTGGCCACTGCAACGATCGTGCCGAGCGCCGCCGATGACAATCCCATGGCCTCACGCATGAGAGGGAAGAGCACGGACGTCACGCTGCTTTCGGCGTTGTCCATTGCCGTGGAGCCGGTCAGGAGTGCGAGGTTCTTACCTCGCCGACTGCGTGGAAACTGAGTAGGTGCCGCAAGTTCTGTGGTCATTGTTCCCTCTCGAAAAATGCCGATGATTGCTTGGGCGCGGTGGGCAGCGCTCGGCGGTCGACTGTGCACTGAGTCACAGTGAGCATTAATGGAGACAATATACATAAATAGACAGACTGTCTATCTCTTTGTTCAAAGTTGGATGACAGTGCAGGTGCCGAGTCCCGCAACCGTGACGCCTACGGCCAAAGTCGCCATGACAATGAACGGTATTTCTCGAGAATCCTTGTCGTCCAGACTGAGTCGACGATGACGGATTGTCGTGCCCACGATGACTCCGGCAGTCGTAATGATGAGCGTGGCGAACACTGCGATTCGTAGAACGGACGGATGCAAAGCGATTTCGCGACCGGTGATCACTGACACAGTCACAGAGGAGAGGGCAGTTCGTCGCCAGGCGAGCACGGTTCGCTCGGGTTGCAGTCCGGGCGGCTCGTTTTTCGTCACAACACGGTCATCCCTACGCCGAGACCCGCAACGACACACACCCCGCCGACGAGAAGCGCGATCATCGGTGACGTGGGTAAGGGAAGATCACGCCTCATCGCGGTTTGGACGGCCTTCCAGTGTCTGAGCGCGCCGAGCGCTACAGCCGACGCCACGACGGTGCACACGACTCCGAGCATTTTGTACATATTGTCGTCGTTTTCGGATACGTAGAACTGACCGACTGCGACGCCGCCTGCCAACAACCCCAACGCAGTTCGTATCCAAGCCAGAAATGTTCGTTCGTTCGCAAGACTGAATCTGTAGTCCGGTTCGTGATCGATCACGGTGATTGCCTCTGAAAAGTCGAGTGCCCGCCAGGCCGTCACGTCGAGCGTATGACGACCTGGCGGGCGCGAAATTGGATACGACTGTCTTTGAATGATCTTCAGGTGGTGAGTAATTGACGCGCGATTCCGTTCTTCTGAATCTCGGAGGAGCCGGTGAGGATTCGGAACATCCTCAACCGCTGGAACAGTGATTCGACCTCCGAACCACGGATGACCCCGGCTTTTCCGTGAATCTGAACTGCGTGGTCGGCGATGGTGAAGGCCTTCTCGGCAACGAACAGCTTGCACATGAATGCTTCGGTACGCGGACTCCCACCGGCATCGAGTGTGGCGAGTGCGTCGTAGGTCATCGAGCGCGCAGCGTAGTAGTCGGTCGCCATGTCGGCGAGTTTGTGTTGGATGGACTGCAACATCGCAAGAGAAGCGCCCTGCACCTGGCGAGTCTTGCTGTACTCCAACGACAATTCCAGTGCTCGGCGGGCTCCGCCGAGGACGGTGGGGCAGTGCAACAACCGGTTGACTGTGACTCGACCGAGTCCGATTCTCAAGCCTTCGCCCACATTTCCGAGAAGCTGTTCCGGCCCCACGTAGCAGCCGTCGAGGATGATGTCCGCTTCGATGTGCTGACCGGACATCGGGACGTCACCGTCCGCCACTGTGCAGCCAGGAGAATCCAAGTCGACCAGGAAGGCCGAGTACGAATCCGGTCCGTCGCCGTCGGATGCCATCTTTGCGATCAGTACCGAAAAGTCGGCGAAGGGGCCCGCGGACGAGAACACCTTGTGGCCGTTGAGGCGCCATCCGGCACCGTCCGGGGTAGCTGTGGTGAGCATGCCGCGAACATCGGAACCTGCGTCGTTCTCGGTGAGAGAAAAGCAGCACGCCTTCTCTCCTCGCAGCACCGGAATCAAGTACTTTTCCAACTGATGCTCGGTGGCGTATTGAAAGATCGATCCCGCGCGGAGTGGGCCACCCATGTCTCCGAGCACGGACGTCGCGAGGACCCGCGGCGATGCACCGACCTCTTCTTTGAGTGCGGCGAGTTCGGTAAAGGTGAGGTTCTGGCCGCCGAGTTCAGTGGGGAGGTGTATTCCGTAGAAGCCGAGTTCGCGGCTGCGTCTCCACACTGGCTCAAGCGTCTCACGGATGTAGTGGGATTCTTGAGTGAGACCCAATTCGGCTTCGTACTCGGCTAGTTCGCCGTCGAGATAGTCGCGTAGACGCTCGACGAGCGATTGAAGTCTTGGATTGTCTTCGTAGGTAGGGGTGAGAGCGAATGACATGTCTATTTCCTGTCAGTTGACGTGACGGTCAGCGGTGGTCCAGTAGGTCGCGCGAATCGCGCGGCGATCGATCTTGCCGTTTCGGTTGACAGGCAACGAATCTGCGAAGTCGACCGAACGTGGCTTCTTCATGCTTGCCAGACGCGTCGAGCAGTGCGCGATCAATTCCATTGCGGTGGTGTCAGTTCCATCTCTGGTCACGACAACAGCCTTGACTGCTTCGCCCCACTTCGGATCGGGAACTCCCACTACGCAGACTTCGGAAACGGCGGGATGTTCGTACAAAGCGGCCTCCACCTCGCTGCAGTAGATGTTGAATCCGCCCGAGATGATCATGTCCTTCTTGCGGTCGACGATGAACAGGTAGCCGTCTTCGCGGAAATAGCCGACATCACCCGTGTGGACCCAGCCGTTCCTGAACGTCTCAGCCGACAGCTCGGGTTCGTGGAAGTATTCGCGGACACAGTCCGGACCACTGGCTACGATCTCGCCGATCGTGCCGGCCGGGACCTGTACGCCGTTGTCGTCGACCACGCGAACATCGGTGTCGTATGCCGGCCGGCCGCACGAGAGAAGAAGCTCAGGGTCGGATTCGATACCGCGCACCACGTCTTCAGCGGTCAAGACAGTGACGACGCTGGTCGTTTCGCCGAGCCCGTATCCCTGAATGACGATGGGACCGAACACCTTTACCGCGTCGCGCAACCGTTGTGGAGAAACCGGCGCTGCGCCTACGCCGATGCAGCGCAGCGAGCTCAGGTCGACGTCGGTAACCGACGGATGGTCCATCAGCAAGTTGAGCATCGTCGGGACCACCATGGTGGTGGTGATCCGCTCACGTTCGATGGTCTGCAGGAACGTCCTCGTGTCCCATGCCGGCAGGATCACCACTGCGGCGCCCCTGGCGAACATTCCGAGCATCACCATGCCGGAAGCGTGTGTGATCGGGCCGGGGGCGAGGTAGCGATCACCAACAGTCGGCGCGCCTTCGGGGCTCATCAGTCGCTTGCGCATGTTCGCCAAGCGGTTGCCGTGACTCTGGACCGCAGCCTTGAGCTTGCCGGTGGACCCGGATGTGTAGTTGAGGACAGCCGGGGCGTCAATGTCGACGTCCACCTCGACGTTGTCTTCGCTGCCCCTTGCCGTCAGTTCGTGATAACTGTCCGCGTCGGGAGTCGAAGTGCTGTAGTCGATCACCCTGCAGTTCAGCCCTGCGTCGGCGACGACCTTCAGCGCCATGCCGGCGTGTGCGGCGTCGACGAAGAGGACACGCACATCGGCGTCGGCGAGGATATGCCCGAGTTCGTCGGCGCCCAGTCGTGCGTTGATCGGCACCCTGACGAATCCTCCCTTGTACAAGGCCATTTCGGTCACTACGAGTTCCCCGCAGTTTCCGGCAAAGGTTCCGATCATGTGTCCGGGCCGTGTCCCGATCACTGCGAGAGCCGACGCGAGACGGTTTGCGGCCGTATCGAGCTCGCTGTAGGTCCACCGGCCTTCGCCGCAGACAAGGGCTTCGAGATCGGGGTAGTAGCTGGCGCTTCGGGCGAGATAAGTACCGAGGTTCATGGACATCTCCAGAGAAAATCGACATCACGAATGTTAATGGACAGTCTGTCTATATTCGATCGTCCTGTCAACGTTGAACTATGCTTCGTACAACAGTGCGAAGGAAGGGAACCCAATGCCTCCAGAAGACAGACGTGTCCGGCGTACCCGACGATTGCTGCGGGATGCCTTGGTCTCGCTCGTTCTGGAACGGGGATATGCCGGGATCACCGTCGAAGACATCACGGACCGTGCAGATTTGGGTCGGGCGACGTTCTACAGTCACTACACCGACAAAGACGATTTGCTCGGTCAAGTCGTGTCCGATCTGGCCGATGACCTGCAAGAGCGGCTCGGTCCACTCATTCCCGCCTCTTCGATCGGATTCACCGGCAAGCCTGTGCTCGAGATGTTCAGGCATGCCGCTGAGGAACGTGACGTCTACCGTGTGATCCTGCGTGGTGAGGGGGATGGCAAGGCGCTGCGAAAGTTCGTCGAAGACCGCAGCGTCGCCGCTGTGCGGATATTTTCCGCGCGGGCAGAAGCGCTCGGGGTTACTCCGCGAATCGACATCGAAGTACTCTCGCGGGCATGGGTGGGGGAACAGATCGCGGTCATGCAGTGGTGGCTCGAGTCCGACCCGCCACCGCTGACGCCGGAAGAAGTCACCGAGATGCTGCTCGAACTTTCGTTGCGGGGACGCTACTGGTCTTCGGGTTTCGACGGCGAATTGAAATCCGAATAGCCGCTGTCACGTCTCGCCGTTGCCGCGGCGGCTTCGTCGAGAACCGACTCGGTGTGCTCGCCCACGTACGGAGTCGGAAGTCGAAAACTGTTCAGTCCCAAGCTGAATTGCGCCGGGAATCTCATCTGGGGCCAGCTTTCTCCGTTTTCGGTCGCGACCTCGCTGAACAGGTTTCGAGCGATGACATGGGGATCGCTCATCAGTTGTCCGGCGTCGGTGAACACCGGCGCCCACGGCGCATTGATCGCAGTCAACGATTTTTCCCACCACTCGTATGTGTGCGTACCGAAGGTGGTGACCAGGAGTTCCCGCAACTCTGCCTTGTGCTGTGTTCGGGTCCATCGATCGTCGTAGCGCAGTGTGTTCAGTGCCGGAAACTCAGCGCTGAATGCTGTTCGGAACTCGATCCAGAACTTGTCTTCGAAAGTGGCAAGTGAAAGCAAGCAACCGTCGGACGTCTCGAAAATGTCGTTGTCTCCCTGGACGGTCGGTGAATCGGTAGGGTTCTCGATATCGCGGATCATGAGCGCGAAAGGCGCGCACCAGGCGGTTGCAGCCTCGGCGAGGGAAATGTCTATGTGTTGTCCGCGTCCGTGCTTGTCCACGCTGGCGAGAGCAACCGAGATGGACAGTGCTGCGTACATCGAACCCACCAGATCACCGGCCCGGATACCAGGGCGGGTGACGACTCCGTCGGTGCACCCGGGAACTGCGAAAAAGCCGGAAAGGCCGAGGAAGTTCAATTCGTGCCCCGGCTTGTCGGCATAGGGTCCGGACTGCCCGTAACCGGTGATCGAACATAATACGATGCGTGGGTTGGCTTTTCGAAGTACGTCGTAGCCGAGTCCCATGCCTGCCAGTACCTGTGGCCGGAACCCCTCGACCACTGCATCTGCAGTCTCGACTAGTCGAAGGAACGTCTCGCGATCGGATTCGAGACGGAGATCGAGCGCGATCGATCGCTTGTTCCTGTTCAACGAAGCCATCCGTTCACCAGCTGCCCGCGTGGGATCAGGTCGCTTCGGGTTCTCGACCTTGACCACGTCGGCGCCCAGATCTGCGAGCAGCGTCGTCGCAAACGGGCCGGGCAGAAGGCGAGAGAGGTCGAGAACGCGCTTGCCGTGTAAGAAACTCCATTCCGACGTGTTGTCGCTGTCCATGTTCACACTCCGAAGACTGTCGAGGCAGAAGCCGATAACGCCAAACCCTCATCGGCACGGCATTGTTCGTAACTGCTGGATCCCAGGATGATCAACCTGATCGATAATTGGCAGACTATCGATTAATGAACAGGATGTCTACGAATTGATTGCGGCGAGGTTTTGTTCTGCTTTGTCGACGCGACGCTCAGCAACACGGAGTTCCTTCTCGGATTCTCGAACCGCAGCGTCACTGGTCTTCTCGGCGTTCCGTGCGAACTGCCGTTGCTGCTCAGCGTGCTCGAGTTCGGTGCGCAGTTCTTCAACGCGCCGTTCGACGTCGGAGAGCGTCGTTCTGGCTTCCTGGAGTTCGGCGGTCTCGGACTTCACCCGGCGGCGGATCTCGTCGGCCTGCGCCGTGGCTTCCTTCAATTCTGCTTTTGCTCTGGCTTGTTCGGCCTTCAGTTCCGGAGTTTTCGACTTCGGAGTCGTCGGCTCTTCAATCGCGGCGTGCTGCGGTGATTTCTCATTCACCACGGCGAGCCCGGCGGGTCCGAAACCGCTGTAACTCGCAGCGGTCACGACCCGTCCGAGTCGAACCTGCGCGGCAGTCTCCTCATCGGCCAGGGCGGCATTGAGAGTCTGCGCGACATCGCGCAACGAATCCTCGCCGACGCTTTTTCCCCGTGAAGCGGCGATCTCACCGGATTTGTGGGCGAGACTCCGCACCACCTGCTGCCTCTGTGTCGTCAGCCGTCGCAAGTCCGGGCCCGAGAGATGGCGTTGAGCGTCGCGTAGCGATTCGCCAAGCGCGAGAAGTGCATCCAGATCCTCTGGTGCATCGCGCGAGATGAGATTGACCAACCACCCCACGGTGGTCGGCTTCCGAAGTTTTCCGATCTCTGCGGCCAGTGTGCGGTCGTTGTCGTCCCGGGCAGCCTTCACATGCTTTGTACGCGCCTCTACGAACTCGCCGGGGTCGAGGCCGTAGAGTTCGTCGGCGACATCATCGAGGGTCACGTATCAATACTGTCATTCGGCGAATCGTTCGAAGACTGTCTTCCAGTCGTTCTTGATGCTCACCACCGTCCACCCGTTTGCGCGCGAGATGTCGAGTGCGTGCTCGGCCCCGTCCACGTAGTCGAACTCGCGTTCCGGATCGTCATGGAGCACCAGAAGGCGAAGTGCCAGAACGTTCGGGTGTTCGGCGAACTTCAACATAGGTAGGTCACCGTTGCTGTTTCCGGCCGCGATGACAGGTCGTCGGCCGATTCGGTTCCAGATCTGTACGGGCTTGGCCGGCCCGTCGTCGACGACATCGGTTTGGGGCTGACGGAGAATTGTGCCGCTGTGCCCGTCGTCCTTCCACGTCAAGGCCACGCCGCTGCCGATGACGCGATCTCGGGGGATGCCGTAGACCTCCTGGCTGATCGGACGCATGAAGTCACGTCCGCCTCCAGAGACTATGTAGTTCGAGAATCCCTTGGCTGCAAGGTAATCGAGCAACTCCACCATGGGTGCATAGCTGCAGTGCAGATACTCGCGACCGAGAGTGGGGTGCGAAGCAGTGCGCAGGTAGGTATCGGCGTGGGTTTCGAATTCGTCGACCGTGACTTCGGCGAATGCCGCCAGGACACCGGCCGCGAGCACCTTCAGTGCGCTGTCGTCGCCGCGATAGTGCTTCGAGATCACTTCGTTCAACCAGGCGTAGTCCTTTTCGAACGCAGCCTGCCACGGTTGACGGTTGCGAAGAGACGGATCCTGGTTGGTCATCTCGACGAGGCGGCGCAGGATGAAGTCGAGTTGGATCGGCATCGGCTTCTCACACCACAGGGTTCCGTCGTTGTCGAAGACTGCGATCCGGTCTTCCGGTGCGATTTCGTCCGGACTTCCCTCAGTCGTCGCGCGTTCGACGAATCGCCTGATGGCTTGTTTCGACGTGCCGTCCTGCCAGCTCGGAAGCGGGTCAGGGTTATCGGAGGTGGAGGCTTCAACGAATTGACTGCTCATGTGGTCCCTGGCTTCCAGTGAGGCGATGACAGACCCGGCACTTTCATACTCGGACTTCCTGCCGAAGATGGCATCGCCCATTTCGGGCGACAGCGGTTCGGTGACCACAATCGGGGTATGCGATTCACCATGCGGCCGTAGAGGCTGGAAATCAGATGACCTACAAGGAGCCAGATCATGGCCAACGCATTCAAAGGCGTCGTCAACCTCGATATTCGCGATTCGATTCCCGACTGCAGCCCGTACGAGCAGCCGAAGGCCGCCGCCGGCACACCGAATATTCTTTACATCGTTCTCGACGACGTCGGATACGGCGCCTTGGGTTGTTACGGGGGACCGATCGAGACGCCCAACATCGACCGCATCGCGGGCAACGGATTGCGGTACGGGCAGTGGCACACCACAGCGCTGTGCTCCCCGACGCGATCGTGTCTGCTCACCGGGCGAAACCACACGACCAACGGCATGGCCTGCATCAGCGAGTGCGCGGTCGGTTTTCCCGGCGGAAACGGTCACATCCCTCCCGAATGTGCCACGCTCGCCGAGGTTCTGGTCGAGCAGGGATTCAGCACCGCGATGGTCGGCAAGTGGCACCTGTGCGCAGAAGACGAGATGAATCTTGCTTCCACGAAACGGAATTGGCCGGTCGGCCGCGGATTCGAGCGGTTCTACGGCTTTCTCGGCGCCGAGACCAATCAGTGGTATCCCGATCTCGTCCACGACAACCACCCCGTCGAACAGCCGTCGACGCCCGAAGAGGGGTATCACTTCAGCGTCGATATCACCGACAGAGCGCTCGAATACATCGGCGACGTGAAGTCGATAGCTCCGGACCGGCCTGTATTTCTCTACTACGCACCCGGGTGCGCACACGCTCCGCATCACGCGCCCCGCGAATGGGCCGATCGCTACGCAGGCAGGTTCGACGCAGGGTACGAAGCCATGCGGGACGAGATTCTGGCCAGACAGAAGGAAATGGGACTTGTCCCGAAAGACACGACCCTGCCCTCACTCAACCCGATAGGCACTCCTGAGACCCGCACCGGGCCCGACGGCGAACCGTTCCCGCCGCTGGATTTCACCCGCCCCTGGGACACCCTCTCCGCTGACGAGCAGCGACTGTTCTCACGGATGGCGGAGGTGTACGCGGGCTTCCTCTCGCACTGTGACGATCAGATCGGACGCCTGCTCGGATACCTCGAAGAAATCGAGCAGCTCGACAACACGATCATCGTGGTGGTCTCCGACAACGGTGCCAGCGGTGAGGGCGGACCCGACGGATCTGTCAACGAGAACAAGATTGCGAACGGCGTACCCGACGACCTAGCCGAGAACCTGGCGAAGCTGGACGAGTTGGGCAGCACCGAGACGTACAACCACTATCCCAACGGGTGGGCGATGGCGTTCAACACGCCCTTCAAGATGTGGAAGCGTTACTCGTTCAACGGTGGAACCTGCGACCCATGCATCATCTCGTGGCCGGAGGGCATCGATGCCCGTGGCGAGATTCGAGATCAGTACCATCACGCCATCGACGTCGTCCCGACTCTGCTCGACTGCGTCGGCGTCGACTTGCCTGACACGGTGAAGGGGTACACCCAGCACCCGATTCAAGGCGTGAGCATGCGGTACAGCTTCGATGCCGGCAACATCCCCACCGCCAAGCACACCCAGTTCTATTCGATGCTCGGAGGACGAGGAATTTGGCATGACGGCTGGAAGGCCGTCACCACGCACCCGACTCTGAGCGGGTGGGGCCATTTCTCGGAAGACACCTGGGAGCTCTACCACACAGAGTTGGACCGAGCCGAGCTCCGGAACCTTGCGGATGAAGAACCCGGCAGGCTGGCAGAGCTGGTGGGGTTGTGGTTCCACGAGGCCGGTGCCAATCAAGCTCTGCCACTGGACGATCGGTCCGGTGTCGAACTTCTCACCACGCCTCGCCCTCAGTTGGCCCCGCCGCGAAACCGGTATGTCTACCGCCCGGGCGGAGCCGAGGTGCCGGAGGCCGTCGCCGTCAACCTTCGTAATCGTTCATTCTCGATCGGGGCAGTTGTCGATTTGGCCGAGCCAGGTGCGACCGGTGTGCTTTTCTCGCATGGCGGCAGGTTCGGTGGTCATTCGCTGTACGTCAAGGACAACCGCCTGCATTACGTGTACAACTTCCTCGGCAGTGAACAGCAGAAGATCGATGCCACCGAAGACCTTCCGATCGGCGAAAATATAATCTTGGCAGCAACTTTCGAGAAGGAAGGCGAGGATCCGCCGGGCACTGCGCACGGGGTGCTCGGCCTCTACTACGGCGATCGGAAAGTCGGTGAGGGCAGAATCCGCACTCAGCCAGGCAAGTTCAGCATCGGTGGCGGCGAAGGGCTCAACGCAGGCCGTGACAGCGGGGAGCCCGTAACCGACGACTACCCGGGCACGTCGCCATGGGCGTTCACGGGTAGAACGCTCAACCGGGTGGCCATCGACGTCAGTGGTGAACCTTACGTCGACCTCGAACGCGAAGCAGTGGCGATGCTCTCGCGTGAATGACAGTTCCGAGTGCGTCTAATCTGTGCCGGGCGGAAGGTATCTCACGGTAGGTACTCCGCCGGGACCGTCCAAGCGGACCTCGGCGTCGACCTGGTAGACCTCGGCTATCAGGTCGGCGGTGAGGACCTCGGTCGGGCTTCCGTGGGCAACGATGGATCCACGGTTCAGCATCACTATCGAATCGCAGAACATGGCGGCCAGATTCAGATCGTGCAATGCCATGATCGTGGTGGTGGGGAGGCGTCGCACGAGCGCGAGCAGTTCGAGTTGATGATTGATGTCCAGGTGATTGGTCGGCTCGTCGAGTAGCAACTCGTGGGGTTCCTGAGCGAGGGCGCGCGCGATCTGGACGCGTTGGCGCTCCCCGCCGGACAGGGTGTGCCACGACCGGTCCAGCATGCCGGCGAGGTCGGTGTGTTCGATCGCTGCCCGGACGGCGTCGCGATCGGAATCCGATTGCCCACCCCACAGTCCGCGGTGAGGTGTGCGTCCGAGTTCGACTACCTCCGCGACCGTCAGATCGATCTCGGTGTTGCTGTGCTGATCAACGGTCGCGATCCGACGCGCGATGTCGCGGCGTTTCCATTCGGACAACGGGGTTCGGTCCAGGGTCACGACACCGGATGTCGGACGATTGTGCCCGGCAAGCAGTTTCAGCAGCGTCGATTTCCCCGAACCGTTGGGGCCGAGAAGCCCCACCGTACTTCCGGTTGTAGGCGAGACGTCGAGGTCGTCGACTATGAGCGCCCCGCCGACCCGCCAACTGACGCCGGTAGCTTCGAGTGTCATGGCCTGGCCTTCCGTCTCCAGAGGATGACGGCAAACGCAGGCACACCGACCAGCGCGGTCACCACACCGGCCGGGAGTTCCTGCGGCGCAATGGCTGTGCGTGCCACAGCGTCGACCCAGACAAGGAAGATGGAGCCGATCAGTGCGGACGCGGGCAGGAGTCGGCGGTGGTTCGAACCGACGAGAGCCCGCGCCGCGTGCGGGAGGACCAGGCCCACGAAGCCGATGGCACCTGCGACGCTCACGATCACCGCGGTCATCAAGGCTGTTGCCAACAACAGGGTCACACGCACCCGCCACACGTTCACCCCCAGCGACGACGCCGCGTCCTCGCCGAAGGCAAAGGCGTCGAGTGCGCGGGAGTGAGTCAGACAGACCACGAGGCCGACTGCGACCACCGCAGCGCAGAGTGCGACGTCGAGCCAGTCGGCGCCGCCGAGTGAGCCCAGGAGCCAGAACATCACGCCGCGGGTCTGCTCGGGATCGGCCGAGGTGATGACGATGAACGAGGTGAGCGCGGAGAACAGTTGGGTCGCGGCGACACCGGCCAGGATCACCCGGTCCGGCGTGCCGCCGGCCGCATGGGCGAGCAGCAGCACAAGGGCGAAGGAGATCACCGCGCCGATGAAGGCGCCGCTCGACAGGCCGATCACTCCCGACCCGACTCCGAGGATCACGATCAGTACGGCACCGGTCGAGGCGCCGGACGAGATACCGAGGACAAACGGATCGGCCAGCGGATTGCGAAGCAGCGACTGCATGATCGCACCGCACAACCCGAGACCGGCACCGCAGAGCGCGGCGAGCAGGGTACGCGGCAGACGGAGGTCCCAGACGATGCCGTCACGGATAGGGGTGACGTCCGCCGCGGTACCGCGGAGATGGCCGACGACGATCGAAGCCACCTCACCGACCGACAGACCGGCCGGCCCCAACGTGATCGCCACGGCAGCCGATCCGGCCAGCGTGACAACACCGATCATCCACAGCAGGGTGACGGTCGTCGGGTTGTCACGCAGCCGAACTCTTGTCGTCATCTCACGCCGTAGACCACGTAGTCGTCGAACAGTTGCCAGACCGTCCCCGACTCCCGAAAACCTGCTTGCGCGAGCGCCGCCAACTGGAAGTCGACGGCCGTGGGCGCAGTGGCGTCACGTCCGGCGAATCTGCGCTCACGCTCGTCGGTCAGTGCCCCGATGCCGTGAGTGGCCCGCAACTCGTCCCACCAGCTCTCCCACTCGGGAGCGCCCGCAGCAAAGGCGGAGCGTTGCGTCTGCTCGTCGTGAGCCTTCGCCCATCGCCCTATGGCGGGGGATCGGCCGTCGAAACGAAAGTGATCACCATTGAGCAGAACGCCGGCCGGGCTCAGCAGTTCGCGGCACTGCCGATACACCTCGACGAGCTGCTGCGGTTGCAACCAGTGCAGCGCGGTTGTCGACACTATCGCCTGAACCGGCGCAGCCACCGAATTCGGCCAATCGGCTCCCGCCAGGTCTGCGTCGATCAGCTGCAGTCGGTCACCGAAACGCGTCGACGACTGGCGGGCGAGCTCCAGCAGCATCGGGTCGTAGTCGATCCCCACAACGCTCGCATGCTCGAACTTCTCGAGAATTCGGGCGCTCAGTGAACCCGGCCCGCAGGCCAGGTCGACAACCGTGAACGGGGTGTGCGCGTGCTGCAATTCGAGAACGTCGAGAATCACGTCGAAGCGCTTCTCACGGTCGGCGATGTATGCCGCCTGCTGGTCGTCCCACCGACGCACCAGTTCACAGATCTCCGCGGACATCTAGACCACACCCAACTGGCGCAGCCCGTCGGAGAGCTGTTCGATGCCAACGACATTGCGGATCGAGGGATCCATCGTCGTTCCTTCGAGGATGATGTAACGCTTGTTCTTCACTGCGGTGAGCTTGCTGGCGACCGGGTCCGATTCGAGGAACGCGATCTTGTCTGCGGCACTGTCGCCGTCTCCACCGCGGTCGAGATCTGCGAGCACCAGCACGGTCGGGTCTCGATCGAGCACACTCTCCCAACCGATTTCGGGCCAATACTGCTTGTTGTCGTCGAAGGCGTTCTTCGCACCCACCGCGTCGGTCATGATTCCCGGTGCACCGCAGCACCCGGCGAAGTACGGAGTCTTCGTGGCTGCGTACCACCACGCCAGCGTCACGTTCTCAGCTCCCAGTGCCGCCGTGGCGGTGGCCGCGCGATCCTTCAAACTCTCGGTGAGCTCGACACCTTTGTCCTTGGCATCGAACAGTGTTGCCACGTCGTCGATTTCGTCGTACAAGTCGTCGAGCGTGAGGGCCTTGCTCTGCTCGGCATCCTGACCGGTGCACTCGCTGGGTGACTGATATGTCGCGACACCGAGGTCGGTGAACTTGATCCGGTCGGCGATGCCCTCCGAGGTGAACGTGTAGTTGAACGTCGTGTAGACCATGTCCGGTTCGCGTTCGAGGACACTTTCGAATGACGGGAACTCGGTGTCGAACGCCTGGACCTGACCACGCGCCTCGCGCAGTTCTGGGAGGACATCGTCATCGCTCATGGCGTACCCGGCCATCCGGTCCTGCACTCCCAGCGCGAACAGCATCTCTGCTGCAGGTTGATTTACCGCGATTGCCCGTTCGATCGGTCGCTCCACCGTGACGTCTCGGCCACAGTTCTGGACTGTCACGCGCGATTGTTCGGAAGAGTTGGATTGTCGGGCAGCACTGTCGTCGGAGGAGCAGGCAACCAACGACGCGCTCAACAGGGCAGCGACGGCGGCGGCGGGTAGGCGAAGTCTGGACAGACGCATGGAATCTCGTTCTCGCAGGGGCTCGTTCGCGGAGCCCGTTACCGTGTGAACAGGCGCCTGTTGACCCCTGCTGCCAGCCGGTATTCGGACTCGAGATCGCCCCACCCGAGCGCCTTCCCAGATTCTCATCCAGTGGCGTAAGCCCGGGCGGTCACCCTCACCGCTGCGCGTCAGTTCCGGATTCACACCGGATTCCCTGACCCCCTGTGTGGAGGTCCGCTGGCACAGAGGAACTTATCACCGCAGTGCACCGCCGGTCAGGTCGGCTGGTGTGAGGCAATCAGATCTCGATGGCCAGGTCGTCGATGTCGGTGAGGGTTCCGCCGTCGGCGAGGATGCGCTCGTAGTTCTCGCGTCGACGGAGGTCGATTTCGGTGTTGCTGACGCCCTCCTTCCAATATCCGAATATCGCGACGTCGTTTTTGTCGAGTCCGACGGTCGATCGAAAGTGCTTCCGGATTGCGCGCATCTCGTTGCGTTCACCGGCGCCCCACACGACGTAGCTCGCGGGATTGGCGAGCTCGCGTGCTCGTACCGCCAGTGGGCCGTCGGGCTCGGCCGGATCTGCGCTCACGCGGTGAAGCTCCAGGCCGGGGAGGGCGGGCAGTTCGGCGAAGGCGACCTCGTCATCTGTTGTGACCCAGCCGATTCCGACGACGTCGGTAGGTAACTGCTCGATGATCGAGTGCAATGCGGGTATTGCGGTGCCGTCCAGAAAAAGTGCGATACGTCGACCAGGAACATCAGGGATCAAGAAGTGTGGCCGCGGACCGGTGAGGCCGAAGGTGTCACCGACGGCCAACGCTGCTGCCCACCTCATCATCGGACTGGTCTGTCCGTGCAGGACCACATCGACGACGATCGATCCGCTCGCTGAATCGTAGGAACGCACCGTGTACACGCGCGAAGCGTCGTCGAAGGCCGGCCCGAGATTCATGCGTACGGTCACATTCGGGCGTGACCAGGTCGGATCGTCGGTCGACTCCGTCAAACGAGCCGTGATCCGCAGCAGGTGATCGCTCGGTCGCTCCATCGCTTCGACGATCGCGAGAACGTCGTTGAGTCCGCGATTGTGGTCAGCGGTCCGTAGGACGGTCGTCGGGGGAGTTGTTGTGCGCGAGGCGTCTGCATGTGTCATCGACTGTGCTCCTGGATCGGGTTTTCGGGATGCCGCCAGGTTAGTGCTGCCTAAGTCGAGCGAGTTGTCCAGAAGTGACATCTGATTACCTGAATGATTCGGGTCTCGAAACGACGCGGTTGAGCGAGTGGTGCCGGCGCTGCTACCGTGCCTGTGATGTCCATACGCCGCTGTTCTCTCGCTTCCGGCCGTGCACTGCGCACGGCCCGATTCGGCGTAGCGACTTTCCGACGTGGGCGTAAGGCGATCGACCGCCGCCCGTCCGGTCTTGTCTGGATCGAAAGAGCCTTGGCCGCACCGGCCGGATCCGTCTGACATTCGCCACTTCGGCGAGCATTGCCTCGCCGAGATTTCGCAGTGCCACACCTGTTGCAGTGCTGCGCATTTCCCGTACCTGAAGTTTCTCGCGGGTGAGTTGTGAGTGTCGGCGCCACCGAGCCTGGAATGCCAGCCAACTCGTTTTCGTGAAAGGTACACAGCAATGAATCGTTTCGAAGGTCGTCGTATTCTCGTCACCGGCGCAGGATCTGGAATCGGGCAGGCCACCGCGCTGCGGTTGCTCGCCGAAGGTGGCCGCGTGGTCGCTGCAGACATCTCCGAGCAGGGTTTGGCGAACACCCGGAAATCGGCAGAACATGCTTCGACGGAGGATCGCCTCGACACCGTCGTCGTCGATATCGGTGACGAGAGTTCCGTCATCAAGGTTGTGGGTCAGGCGATTTCGACTCTCGGGGGATTGGACGTACTGGTCAACGCCGCCGGGATACTGCGTGGTGGGCACACCCACGAGACCTCGCTGGACCTGTGGAATCAGGTGCTCTCCGTGAATTTGACGGGCACTTTCCTCGTCACCCGCCAGGCACTGCCGGCTCTCCTCGCCACCGCCAACGCAGTCGTGGTGAATTTCAGTTCCACCTCCGCGGCCTTCGCGCACCCGTACATGGCCGCGTACGCCGCAAGTAAGGGAGGAATCCAGTCCTTCACTCACGCACTGGCTCTCGAATACGGCAAGCAGGGTCTGCGTGCCGTCGCGGTGGCTCCAGGCAGTGTGAAGAGCGGGATCACCGACACTACGGCGTCGTACTTGCCGGAAGACACCGACTGGTCGCTCTTCGGCAAGTTGTCACCGATTCTGAGCACTGATCTGGAGTCCGGTGGTGCCCCCATGGCCGGGCCGGAAAGTGTTGCGGGAGTTATCGCGATGTTGGCATCCGACGATGGTGCCTTCATCACGGGCACGGAGATCCGTGTCGACGGCGGCACACACGCCTGATTCTGAGTCCGTCTGACGGCCCGCACAGGCAGGCCGTCAGACGCGAGCCGTCATTCTTGCGAGCGAGTGATGGCGGGGACGACGTAGGACTGATCGAGCACGGCGGGCGAAGGTTCGTACATTCTCAGTACCGGTCGGAAATCCCCGCGCGGTGCGGGCAGCCAGTTTGCCTTCGCCGTGGGATCTTTCGGCTCCTCGTGGCTGATCGTGATCGTCAACGCACCGTCGGCGTCGTGGACGATTCCTGGAGTGCGGTCGCCGATCGAGTATCGGTCGACGGGGTTCGCCACGAGGAAGAAGTCCGGCACCGAGTACATCGTCAGCGACCAGAAGGCGCTCACCGGCGGAGTGGGGTCGAGTCTTATTGTGTAGGTCTGGTTTCCGTTCAACTGCTCGCCCTGATCGTCGACGTAGGTCATGATGTACGCCGCTTCGTAAGGGTGGTTGCCCCACAGCCCGCCCTTGGCAGCCGCGGCGCGTTCGACGATGCGCAACTTGGGATCGGCGATCTTGAATTGTGGATCGTCGATTGTGCCGACCTCGAAGTAGTCGAGGTTGTAGTCGAAGGCGTGGAATGTGAGCTTCCATCCGTTGACTTCGGGGCTGGAGCCTTTCGTGAGGGCCTCGAGCAGGTTCTTCTCACCGATCGTCAATCCGTCAGCCAACGCGGCTGCCTCGTCGGCAGAGAGTGAAGCGGCAGAGTGTGAGCTATAGGGAGAGGCCCCGGGCTCGTCGATTCCGATCGGGGAGAAGGAATCCTGGAGTTCTCGATCGCGTGGGGCCGGCGGAAACGCCTGTGACCAGATGCGGAGTTTCTCGAGGAACAGGAGGTCCTGGCTTACCCCGGGTTCGGGCACTGGGAGACCCGCCGAGTTTCCGGTGGAGTCGACGACGGTCAGTGTGGTGGCGTCCTGCAAGGCGTGCACCGCAGGGAGGTCGTCGTCGCCACCGCATGCCCACCGGCCCACGATCGACGCAATGTTCGTGGGAAATCTGATCACCGTGGTCTGGTCCGCCGGGGTTCCCGTCCAGGTGGGTGGGACGAGAAGGAAGTCTCCGCTCTTCGTGCCGGTGGCCCGATGCCCGACGTAAGCGAAATTGTTTGTCCAGGCGTCCACGAACTGGAGGACGTAGTAACGGCCATCGGTATCGGGGACGTGCAGCGCAACGGGGCCGACAGAGAGATCGATCTGCGCCATGGAATACACGGTGTCGTTGTTGATCGTGACGAAAGTGTCTGCCGGCCCGGCCAGTGTGCGGGCGTGGCTGAAGGTGTTGAAAGGTGCGGCGGGGTTCGCTCCGACACCGTTGTGAACATACCGATGGACCTGGTCGAGATTGAAAACGAGGGGAAATCCGTAGATATACGCCTGAGCTGCAAGCTCGGTGCGACTGGTGTCTGTCATCTCTGCCCTCTCGTCGTGCACGTCGGTTCGAAGTCCACCCTGCGGGAACCCTGCCGTCGGGGCATCACCCGCCGAGGGTGACGACGGTAGAGGGAGAAGACATGTCGGATCAGGAGAGTGCGGCATTGGTCGCTGTCGCAGACGAGTGGAACGTCGCGATGTGCTCGAACGACGCCGAACGGATCGGCGATTTCATGGCAGACGACTGGGTGATCGTCTCGGAATCCGGAGTGTCGACCAAAGCGGAGTTCCTGGGCTTCGTGGCCTCGGGCGACCTGACTCATTCGGCGATGGACCGCGTCGGGAGCGCTCGCGTGCGTTTCTTCGGTGACGTCGCACTGTTCACCACGCTGATCGTCAATACCGCGCACTACGGCGGCAGACAATACGACGCCGACGAGTGGACCACCGACGTGTTCGCGCGGCGAGACGGTCGTTGGCGCTGCGTGTTGAGCCACATCACGCCGGCGGTCGAGGCGAAGATCGAGGACGTGGAACTGTGAGGTAGAGATAAGAGAAAGGCTGATGTTTTAACGGAGGCGCTATTGGGTAGTAATACGAGTTTCGCATTTATGAATGTATTTATCGGATTTATCGATTGTGAAGTTTCTGTAGTAGCGTCAGTTGAGTAGATCATTTTGATACGCATACCGGATGAGGTTCTCACATGATTGTTCTCGGCATTATTCTGGCGTTGATCGGCTTTTTCACGGGGTTGAGCATTCTGACCACCGTCGGCATCATCTTGGTCGTCGTAGGTGCAGTTTTGTCCATCCTCGGTGCTACCGGGCGCGCAGTGGGCGGACGAAAAGTCTGGTATTGATCAATACTGCGCGAGTAGTTGAGAAGGCGGTACCCGATCTCTTCGGAGATCGGGTACCGCTTTTTGTGCTCCAACTGGTTTTCGGTCTCTCTACCCCAAATTATCGATCTGAGCGGCATCGGGTAAACATGAAGGATGCTTTCTCGAGACCATGACGAAGAGAAATCTGCCGAGCGATTCAGATTCCCTCGCAGATGGAATCAGGTTGACGAATCGCGCCGCGGTTTGGTGTTGGCGTGGGTGGCCTTCACGTTGACGTTCGGCGGAGCACGTCTGGTGACGTGGTTGATCCAGATCGACACCAGGGACGTCGGCGACATCAGCGCCGGTGGCACTCATCTGCATCACTATTTATGGGGAATTCTGCTGTTGGCCGGGGTGGCGATCTTCGGACTCGTAGACCGAAGCCCTCGCGCAAGAACATGGATGGGCATCGCGTTGGGCATCGCACTCGGGCTCATCGTCGACGAGGCTGCGTTACTGATCACTCTCGACGACGTCTACTGGCAGAGCGACGGTTGGCCCAGCATCGCCATCGCTGTGTCGATCATCGGAGTGGTAGGAACCGGTCTCGCGCTGACCCGAAGCGGAGCGGAGAAGCCTCGAGGTTGATCCGGCCACGGCACGGGTACTCACTCCCGTGCCGGGAAGTCGCGCGGATCGTGAGGTGGCTTGAATGGATCCCAGTTCCGCGGACACCTCACCGGATTCCGACAGTGAAGTCAAAGCGGCAGATCCGATGGCGGAAGCCGAACGTGAAGCCGCAGCATTGGCGACTCCCGTCCGGCCGCTGGGCGAACCGGGGCCGAGGTTCGATCGTCGTTCACCGTTCTTCATCGGTCTGAGCGCGGCGGCCGGTGTTGCCGTGACGTACGCGGTGATCGAAGTGCTCCTGGCGGCGCGAGGCATGCTGATCCTGATCGTGGTCGCGCTGTTTCTCGCGGTGGGCATCGAACCGATGATCGTCTGGCTGGAGCGGAGACATTTCCGACGCTGGATCGCAGTCACCGTGGTACTCCTCGGAATTGCAGTGATGTTGGCGCTGTTTCTGGTTGCTGCGATCACCCCGCTGGTCGAGCAGGGACGTCAGTTCGCATCACACGCTCCCGAACTTCTGACACACATTCGTGACCGGTATCCGATCGTCAGCGACCTCGACGAGAAGTATCACCTCGAGGAGCACCTCACCACCCAACTGGACGGTTCGGGGTCTGCGCTCGCGACGGGTTTGCTCGGAGCGGGGCGGGCGGTGTTCAGCGCAGTCGCCGACGCTGGAATCGTTGCGGTACTGACGACGTACTTCTTGATCGACTACCCACGAATCCGCACGAATCTGTATCGGCTGGTGCCACATTCGCGGCGGCCACGAGCAATCGCCATCGGTGATCAGATACTGGCAGGTGTGGGTGGGTACGTCCTCGGCAATGTTCTGATCTCCGTGATCACCGCAGTGTGCACCTTCGCGTGGTTGTTGATCTTCGACGTGCCGTATCCGTTGATCCTGCCCGCGTTGGTCGCTCTGCTCGATCTGATTCCGATAGTCGGTTCCACGATCGCAGGGGTTGTCGTCGCCCTGGTCTCCCTGACAGTCTCTGTCCCAACGGCATTGGCGACAGTTGCGTTCTTCATTGCGTTACGTCTGCTCGAGGACTACCTGCTCGTTCCGAAGATCATCGGGAAGACGGTAGCGGTCCCGGCACTGGTGACCGTTGTCGCGGTTCTGTTGGGTGGAGCGTTGCTCGGTATTGTCGGTGCGTTGCTGGCGATTCCGGTCGCTGCGGCCTTGCTGCTGCTTGCAAGGGAGACGCTCTTTCCGCGCCTCGACGCTTCTTGACCGCCTTCTATCGGACGCTTCGCGCGCGACGCCGAGAACCAGGATTCGGCTTGGGGCACATCCGAGTCGGGATGGTTTCTCCCTCGGCGGTGATACGGAATACCGAGACTTTCTCGCTACAACCGTGATTCAGATCGACCGCGTATGCGATTGCGGCGCGATCCGAGACGAAATCTTCCATCACCGTTGTACCGTCCGGTAGTTCGATTCTGTAGTTTTCCATGACTTACACAACCTTCTTTCGCTAAGACGATCCTACCCGGCTCGAGAAGTGGCAAACCCGTGGAACACAACGTGCGACAGTCGTCTTCGTGCCTTGCCGGAGCAATGTTTCGACACCTCGCCTGCTGGGTAGTGAGAGTCGGTCAGCCGCTCAGGCGGTACGTATCGAACCACGGAGGATCCGCGCAATGAGCGCAGTATCGAAAGCGATGTACAAGCCACTCTCACTGGCGACCAGCGTCCTGGGCGGCATCTTGGCCGGCGCTGTCTTCCAGCAGGTGTGGAAGCGCATCGGTGACGACAAGAATGCGCCCGAGCCCAAAGACTTGAGCAGGTCGAGCAAGGAAGTCCTGATCGCCGCAGCCCTGCAGGGAGCCATCTTCGCTGTTGTGCGAGCCGCAGTGGATCGTGCGGGGGCAAAGGGCTACCGGGCCCTTGCTCACGAAGATCCTCGGTAGGAACGCCCGGTTCGGTTCGAGTTCAGTCGACGACGGCCGCGATTGCCTCGATCTCGACCAGTTGATCGTCGTAACCGAGAACGGTCACACCCATCAGAGTGCTCGGGGCGTCGTGATCACCGAACGCGTCGCGGACTACCTCCCACGCCGCAACGAGGTCGGCTTGATTGCTCGACGCCACCAGGACGCGGGTGTTGATCACGTCGGTGATGGACGCGCCCGCGTCCGAGAGAGCTGTTCTCAGGTTGTCGACGGCCTTGGCTGCCTGTCCTGCGTAGTCACCGATGGCGGCAGTAGAGCCGTCCTCGTTCAACGGGCAGGATCCGGCCAGGAAGATCAGTCGGGCCTCGGCGGGAGCCGTTGCTGCATAGGCATATTCAGCCACCGAAGAGAGTGACGTGGAACGGATCAGAGTTACCGACTTCGACATTATTTCCCCAAGGAATAGTAAAGTTTTGCAGCGAGTCTTTCACAGCACGCCAGGGGTTGCCAATTCATCGTCGGACCCATCCCTTCAGTCGGCAGCTACGAATGACTGTCAATGAGCCGAGAAGAAGAGCACACAGCACCTGTCGACGAGTGGCTGACGACCAAACAGGTTGCAGCACTGTTCCACGTCGACAGGACCACGGTGTCCAGATGGGCGAGGGAGGGCAAAGTCGGCACTCTGAGAACGCTTGGCGGGCATCGGAGGTACCGGCGATCGGAGATCGAGACGTTGCTGCGTAACCGCTCGACGACGCTCGATCACCAATAACCTCCGGCACGAAACAGACAGGTCGCCGAGCATGATGAGGGCTCGGCGACCTGTCTGGTCAGCAGGAAGTAATCAGGCCTTGGGGACGCGGATGATGAGTGCGTCGCCTTGTCCGCCGCCGCCGCAGAGTGCGGCTGCGCCGATGCCG
>NZ_JAMSKS010000031.1:0-60133 GCF_024436645.1 Rhodococcus sp. T9N
CCCCATTGGGGGCGCGCCCCCCCCCCCCCCCCCCACCCCCCCCCCCCCCCCCCGCCCCCCCCCCCCCCGGGCGGGGGCCCACTTCTTGCTCTGCGGGACTTACTCTGCCGACAGGCCTTCAACGCTTCCGGAGATGAAGTCGAGGAATCCGAAGAGGTCAGCGAAAGCGCCGAGGAAGTCTGAGATGTCGCCGAAACCGATAGTAGGCATTGATATTGCTCCTGTCAGTGATGAACTGTCCGTGATGGCGGGCCACTGGCTGGCTGCCGGGGCTAACACTAGAGCCCTTCCGTTACTTTTACGACACCAAATGTGTCCGGGACGTTACATTTCAGGCCCGCTCGACTGACCTGATATCCACAGGTAACAACCAGTCACGGTGAACAATTTGTCACCATATTGCGCATTCCTGACAAAATTCGAACATGGTTGCCGAGAGCAGTTATCGTGCAGCATCACCGCTGTACCGGTGCGGCAAGAACAGAGGGCTCGACTTCCCCACCCTGAGAGATTCGCCGTCAAAGTCTCTTACTTGCGAATCGATGCCAAATCTCCCCATCCAGGGCACATTGCATCCTGAGCGTGTGCGCAATTTTTCAGCCATAACTTCGGTTAGCGAGATCTTTACGCCGAAAACGACCGTCCCGACGGTCCGCGAGACCGTACCTATCGGTCGTCATGGTGACGCTATTCACACTGATTTGAGGAACTCCCGGCACCGATAACAACCGGATCTCGACACCGATTGGACGTTCGAGGGCACAGTGGAGTTCATGAACCTCACAAAGAAGAAGTCCTGGAGTGAGCTGTCACCCGCGCAACGCCGCGTCGTCGCCGTGCTCGCAACGATTCAGTCCCTGTTGGCGATCGCCGCGTGGACAGACCTGGCGCGACGCCCTGCCAATACGGTCAACGGCAGCAAGAAGAAGTGGGCGGCGATCATCTTCGTCAACTTCTTCGGGCCACTCACCTACTTCCGCCGAGGCCGGATTCAGTCGAAGTAGTCCCAGAACTGCAGCCACTTCACCGACGCGAAGAGCGTCAGAGTCACTGCGTACACCGCAATTACCGCCGCGACGCCGCGCCAGTTGGTGCGGGGAACGGCGCCGTCGACCGGGTCCAGCCAATGACGGAACCATCTCGTGACCGTCGGCATCAGGAACCACGTCATGGCGCCGACGCTGACTATCTGGCTCAACCACATCGACAGCCACGGCGGCGCTCCGATCCCGTCGAGCAGCGGCCCGAGAAACCTCGACAGCGTCATCACCGTCGGATAGAGGACGAGCAGGATGATCATCGCCGTCTTCCAATTCGGCGTCGCGCGAGTCTGCCCGTTCTCCGTACGCAGAATGGTGCCGAACGGTGTCGACCGCGTGGTCTCGGTGAAGTCCTCGGCCAACTCGGCCCGCAGTTTCGGTAGTGCTGCGGCCCTCTCGGGCGACGCCATCCACACCGCCAACTGCTGCTCTGTCCGAAACCGAAGGACGGACTTCCACTGGGTGGAGTCGGTGACCGACCGCAACAACATCACCGACTCGTAGCCGGAGAATCGCGAACTGAGATCGATGAGGTGTCGTTGCGTTCGCAGAAACTCGTTCTCCTTACCCACGACGACGGCGTGGTCGTACACACCGATACCGGGCGGCGGCAGCACGCCGTCGATCAGAACGAGATCACTCGTCTGCGCCAGAATTCCCGTTGCAGCAGCTGATCTTTCGAGATCGCGGCGATCAGTCGACTCCAGCCAACGATGAAGATCGTCGGCACTGTCGAAAGTGACGGACACGCCGTGCGACACCGGTTCCGGTTGATCACTGATGCCACAGCTCAGGTAGCCGTCGAATCGACCGGCGGTCTCGGCCGCACGCTCGACCCACGCCCGGAATCCCGAACTCGTTCGGTGGTACCCGGTGATGGCAGTTGCGGACACGTCAGCCCGATATCCGGCGCCCTTGCACGTACACGTGCGCAATCGCGGGCTCGCGCATCGCCATCAGGAGCCCGAAGAGCGTCTGGTCGCGGGCGAGTATCGGATCATCCGAACGCGTTCCGTAGTTGACGAGCCCGGCGAGCGGCGGCCACCCGGACGGATCGATCACCAGGAAGTCGGCCTCTTTGCCCTCGTCGAAGTTGCCGATCCGGTTCTCCATGTCCAGCGCGCGAGCACCGGCGAGTGTTCCGGTGAACAGCAGTTCGGCAGGGTGCATCGACACTCCGTCGTCTCCGGCTTCGGAGATGTGAACCTTGAAGGCGTCGCCGAGGACTCGGGTGAGCAGGCACTCGTCGCCGCCACCGAAGTCCGATCCGATCGCGATGTTGACCCCTGACGCAACGGTTCGTTTCCACGGCATGGTGCCGGAGCCGAGAAACTGCTGGGACGTAGGGCAATGTGCGATCGAGGTTCCGGTCTCGGCCATTCGTGCGAGTTCGGAGTCCTGGCAGTGCACCGAGTGCGCGAGTATCGCGCGTGGACCCAGGAAGCTCTTTCCGCCGACCTGTGAGCCGGGGAGGAACTTGCCGTCGTACGTGTCGAGATAGGTCTCGACCTCGTACTCGGCGAGTGTGGTCGCCACCTCGCCGGTTCCGGGCCGATTGTTCTCGTTGAGATGACTGTGGAAGTAGACGCCCCGGTCACGGACGGAGTCGTACAACTCCCCCAAGTCCTTCAGCGTCCGTGTTGTCACCGCGAGAGAGAAGCGGGGAACCACTGCGACGTGAATGAGCGCAGTGTTCACGTCGCCGGTGTCGGCCGCGTGCCACTTGTCGATCTCCTCGCGGGTGAGTCTGATCGCGTCCTCTTCCGAGGTGATCAGTGCAGCGGCGGAGGCCGGGCCGGTGGTCTGAATCCCGCGTCCGCTGACCACTCGAAGGCCGCGTTCCAGAGTTTCCGAGAACAGGGCGTCCTGCGCGTGCGGGAAGGCCGATCCGAACACCATCGCGGCCGTGGTTCCCGTGGCGATTCGGCGAGCGCAGAAGGCCTCGGCAGCGTGCTGGGCGAATTCCGGATCAGCGAATCTCGATTCGGAGGGAAAGACGCACAGGTCGAGCCACTCGAGGAGTTGGCCGCCGCCGTAGGCGTCGCCGGCGTAGGTCTGCGGGAAATGAATGTGTGCATCGACGAATCCGGGCAGCAGGAAACCCGGTCGGTGGTCGTGAATTTCGCCGCCCGCGAGGTCTCCGGGGAGCGATTCGAATTCTCCGCAGTAGACGATCGTTCCGGCATCGTCGATCGCCAAGACGCCGTCGGGGATCGAGACGAGCGACTGCGCCGCATCCTCTACCGTCGGACGACCGGAGATGTGGAAGACATGGCCTCGATGAAGGTGCGTCACTTACTGAGCAAAGCACAAAACTACCCGGCGCCGCGCGGCGAATGCTGTCCTTTTTGTCAGATATTGGGATCAAGCAAGAGTTGCATGCCAAACAAGAGCCGCAGCCAGCGCACCTGCACCGTTCAACGACCAATGCAGAGCAATCGGCGCAATGAGGCTGCCGCTGCGATGACGAAGCCAGGTGAATACGAGACCGGCCGCAGCGGTGGCGAGAACAGCTCCGAGGATGCCGGCGACCTGGCCGACGACTCCGGTACCGAGAAAGCCGGACAGCCCTTCGTTACCACTGGTCAAACCCATCGACGACGCGATGTGCCACAGTCCGAACATCAGAGAACCGGCAGCGGCGACGCCGCGGAATCCACTGACCCGGTTCAACGTGCCGTGCAGGACGCCACGGAAAGCCAACTCTTCGGGAATGACGGTCTGCAGCGGGATCACGATCATCGACGCGACGATCGCGCCGGAAATTGTGGCGTAGCGATCCGCCATGAAGAAGGGGCGTGTGAGCGGAAGCAACGCGCCGACGGCGACAACGGTCAGGACCAGGCCGACGGCGGCAAGGGCGTACTTCGAACCCCGTCGGAGATCGCGAGGGGACAGCCCCAATTCCGCCCAACCCATTCCCCGGCGCTTGGTGAGCGCCAACAGGACGAGAGCAGAGATGGGTACCGTCGCGATGCTTGCCCAGGCGGTGGTGAAATGCGCGATCAGATTGGTTCCCACCAGCACCACGATCACAACAGCGATATCCACGTATGCATGCATCCGCGGAAAACGAGGAGCGGTCGCTTCGATCTCCACTGGGCCGCCGCTCGTTAGCTGAAAGTTCACTTTGTCCAGTGTACCGGCGCACGAGAACTGCCCGCCACTGTTTGCGAACACGCTCACAGTGACGGGCAGGTCCCGAAACAGCTCTGATCAGGCGCCGAGCGTGCTCGCAAACTTCGGAACGGCGTTGTCGATTGCGTAGGTCAACCCCGGTACCGAGCCACTCGAGAACGCATTGACGAGTGCCGGGTCATCGAGGATCAACAGATGTCCCTCCTGAGCCGACGGGATTGCGCGCAGTAGCGGATCGTTCGCAAACGCACTGCTGTCGAGGAAGATCGGAAACAGCACCGTGAGATCCGCGTCGAACAGGTTCAGGTTCTCGTTGGCGACCGGGATGTAGAAGTTTCCGGTGGCTTTTTCGGTGATCGCCGTCGGGATCGTGAAGCCGAGGCGGGTCATGAAGTCTGCGCGTGCGTCGCCGGGTACGTACGCGCCGTAACCGTCGGAACTGTAGGCGCCGACCGCCGCGGTCTTGCCCGCGAAGTTCGGATTGGCGGCAATCGCGGCGTCGAACTTGGCGTCGAGGCCGTCGAGTAGCGCCTTGCCTTCCGATTCTTTGCCGAGTGCCTTGGCGACGAGTTCGGTCTGCTGCTCGACCGTCGTCCCGTAGGCCGTGGCGAGACCTGGAGGCGGCCCGACCGTCGGCGCGATGGCACTGAGCTTGTCGTAGGTGGCCTGCGTGTTGTCGCTTCGCGTCCACAGAATGAGGTCCGGTTCGAGCGCGATGACGTCTTCGACGCTCAAGTCCATCGTTCCGAGGATCTTCGGGTCCGTGGTGAACTCGTCCGCAATCCAGGGTCCGACGCCCTTGCCACCGAACGCCATCCAGTCCGCGACACCGACCGGCTGTGTTCCGAGGGCAAGTGCCGTCTCGGCGTCCGACCAACCGAGCGCAACGACGCGCTGCGGGTTGGCCGGGACCTCGACGTCACCGAACATGGTCGAGACGGTTGCTCCCGCCTCCGCGGGTGCGTCAGCGCTGTCGCTGCTGCAGCCGGCAAGTCCGGCGACGGCGAGCGAGGCCGCCAAGGCGGTGACTGCAATCTTCATTCGAGAGACTTTGATTCGCATGGTTACCAGCACTCCTCCAACGCTCAGCGAGAATTAGGGAAGGCTAGCATCAGCTAACGAAGGCTGTCGCCCATCGGCCAGATCGTGTTCAGGACGCCTCTGCTGCCCGTTCGAGCTCCGCGATGTCGATCTTCTTCATCTTCATCATCGCGTCCGTGGCGCGTTGCGCCTTGGCCCGATCCGGATCCTTCATCAGTTCGAGAAGACGATTCGGGACTACCTGCCAGGACAATCCGAACTTGTCCTTGGCCCAGCCGCACGGGCCCTCTTCCCCACCCTCGGTCAGCCGGGACCAGTAGTGATCGACCTCAGCCTGATCGACGCACGGAATCTCGAAAGACACTGCTTCCGAGAACGTGAACATCGGCCCGCCGTTCAATCCGGTGAATCGCTGACCGCCGAGTTCGAAGCTGACGGTCATCACCGAGCCTGCCGGCATTCCGGAGGGCGATCCCTCGACGTACCGTTCGATTCCGAGTATCTGCCCGGAACCGAACACCGAGATGTAGAAGTTGGCTGCTTCTTCTGCTTGGTTGTCGAACCACAAACAGGGAGTGATGGAAGGCATGTTCTGTCCTTGTCGGAGAGGTTACGAAACAGGTGTACAGGGTTATAGACCCGACCCGAAACGAAAACTCATCGCCAGGAACTGCTCAAGCGGACAACGCAGATTCGAGCATCGGCCAGGAACGAACGAGTTCGTCGCGCCAGTACGGCCAACCGTGCGTCCCCACCGGCTGAGCGCTGCGGGTGACATCGACTCCGCGATCACGCAACACCTGAGTGATCTGGTCGGTGCACAGGTTCGATCCCAGTTCCATGACCCCGCCGACGACCAGTACCCGGCCCAGGGCAGGAGTATCGAGAGTTTCGTGCGGACCTGGTAGTCCCGATCCCGAGGCGAGATACACCTTGGTGCCGCGCAGCTTGTCGGCATTGGCGAAAATGTCGTGCTCTTGCCAAGCCTCGCTGCCGGCCGGACCCCACATCTGCTCCGAACGGGCATTTCCGTTGATGACCACGAGATCGGTCAACGCCTTGCCGAATCCTCCGACGGTTGTGTAGCAGCCGCTGTAGCCCGCGACCGCGTCGTACAACCCGGCCGAGCGTTGGGCCAGGATCAGAGCGGCTTCTGCACCCATCGAGATCCCGCCGATTGCGTTGTGCCCGTTGGTGGCGAACCTCGTGTCGATCAGTGGGGGAAGCTCTTTCGTCAGGAACGTCTCCCACTTCAGACGACCGAATTTCGGGTGGTCTTCCTGCCAATCGGTGTACATGGTGCCGGTTCCACCGATGGGGAGTACGACGTTCACATTCTTGTCGGCAAAGAACGGGACGATATCGCCGTTAGCCGGGGCCAACCAGTTGTTCTCCTCGATCTGCCCGGAATTGCCGTCCAGGAGATACAGCGTCCCGCGCGGTTCCGAGCGGTCGGCAGGAAGCAGCACTTTCACCGCCATGGTGCGCCCCATGGCGGGACTCGCGACGTCGAGAAGAACCAAGCGCGAAGACAGTTCGGTGACACTCGTTATCTTCGGGGTCTCGTCGGCGAGCGCGGTCGAGGGCAACGCAAGTAGTGAAATCAAGGCGAGCGCGCCGACCAGAACGACGCGTCGAAGGCTTGCTCGATGGGGCCTCACACGCCGAGCGACGCGGCGATCATCGGCCACGAGTCGTGTAAGTCGTCTTCCCAGTATCCCCATGAATGCGTTCCTGCCGGCTTGAAGTTGTAGCGAATGTTGTTCATAACCAATGCGTTCGTCCTGTCCGCAAGCTGGGTGGTGCAGTAGTGAGTTGCCGCCTCGATTCCGCCACCGAGAACAAGTTGCAACGCCAAATCTGTGACGTCGTTGTCGATCCGCGGATCGGCAAGTGTGTCGTACGGACCCGGAATTCCGGTTGCTGTTGTGATGTACATAGGGACTCGAGGTAGCTTGTCCGCGTTGACAACCGGATCGTGAGCCGGCCAACCCGGACCATCGTACGGACCCCACATGTTTTCCGCGTCACCCCCACCCACGGCGACCACGAGTTTCACGAAGTTCTGCCCGATGCCCGGACTCGTCATCGCGCACCCGCTGAAGGACCCGACACTGTTGTACAGCGCGGGCGCCGCCATAGCCAGATCCAGTACCGACGTGCCTGCCATCGACAGGCCTGCCAGTGCGTTCTCGCCGGTCGTCGCGAACATTGAATCAATGACTGGCGGTAGTTCTTCCGTCAGGAACGTGGTCCACATGTTGACCCCGTTGTTGTTGCCGGATTTCGCGAGGCCGGGGTCCGGCCGCTCCCAATCGGTGTAATAGCTGAATGCTCCACCGAGAGGCGTGACCACGTTGACGTGCTTGTCCGCGAAGAACTTCGGTGCGTCGGTCCGCACCGACCACGTCGCGTCGTCTTTTCCTCCGTCTACTCCGTTGAGTAGGTAGAGCGTCGGAGCAGGCGTCGAAGTATCAGCCGGCCGCAAGACCTGCAACGGAATGTCGCGCCCCATCGACTGTGAGTACACCGAGATGTCGACCAGCCTGCTGTCCGCCGACTGAGCGTGACCCGGTGCGGTGAGGAGCTGGAGCCCACACACTGCCGTGGCCAACGCCACGAAGACACGGAAAACCGTTCGTAACGCACGAGTCTCGATCATCCGGGTCACTCTCTTCGGCAGCGGAACCTTTCGAACGGTACCGCCTGAACAGGCAAACCCGACGTGATCGGAAATACTCGATCCGGTCGACACGGAAAGGCTCACGCACCGAGTGCGTGAGCCTTTCTCGTCAGACGACGCTTACTTGGGCGTAACCGTGCCGCCGCTGAGCGTGGTCAGTGCGTCGACGAGACGCTGACCGAGGTTGTTGACGCTTCCGATGGCTTCACCGAGAGATCCCATGAGTTTCCTCCTGCAGTTTGTCGAAATTGAAGTAACTACACCCGGAGCGGGCGTGGCAATGTCGCGCTGAATTAGGGGGTGGGGTCCTTGGAGATGGTCTCTACCGATCCCATGAAGGTCTTGAGCAGACCGTCAGCGCTGAACAGTGATCCCAGGCCCTGAACAACAGCGCCGAGAATTCCTTCCATTGAACCCATGTGAATCTCCTTGAGAGGTCAGAGGTCAGCTGCCAAAAGCACCCGACAGTGCTGTGACAGCTGCGTCACATCTGTAATGTATCCGTGACGTGGGTAACGGTAATCATACGAACGACCAGTTGGCAAAGGATTCCGACAATGGGGTCATTATTTCGACTAATAAGGTCTGCTACTGAAAAAATTCCGGCCAATCGGTCGAATTTGACCAATTCTGTCGCCGCATTGATCAACCGCCCCAAATCCTGCGGTTACCCACCAGTAAACTGAAATCATGTCTAGCGCAACCTCACTCACGCAGGTAGCTAATTTCCGGTGGCACCGCCATCAACTCGACCGAGCGGTTGTCGGTGACGCCGATCACAGCGATTGCAGCATTCTCGATCTCGGGATTCAGAACACCGGACCTGACGGAGCCGCCTGGGCCCTGCGGATCCGCGGCGTCCGCGTCGACGCCACTGAGCTCGCTCTTGCCTGGACGTTGCGCGGAGCCCCCCACTATTACCGTCGGGGCGACCTGCCTGCCGTCGCCGTCGCCACGTCGCCGTTCAGCGAAGCCGATGCAGCCAAGCGCATTTACGACGCGAATCGGCCCCTGAAGGCCGCCGGCATCCCGACGCTGACTGCCCTGCAAACAGTTGCTGCTGCGATGCGGGACATCGTCTCGAAACCAACCGTCAAGGGCGAGATGTCCGCGCAATTGACCACGCGGGTCACCGAGCCCTATCTGAGATTCTGCCGCCCGTGCAATGCCACTCATCTGTACGAAATGCCGTTCCGGCTCGCGGCACTCCAGGCAGGCCTCGAGCTACAGCCGGACACATCTCCCCCAGTGCTCGAACGCATTCCGGGTTGGCGCCGACGCCCATTCAGCGCCACGGGCGCAGACGCAGATTCCCGCTTCGACGTGATCCGGGGTTATCTGCGGTTCTACGGCCCCGCGACTCCTGCTCACGTCGCGTCGTTTCTCGATGCTCCGGTCAGGGACGTCAAAGCCCACTGGCCCGTCGATGCCGAGGAGATCGAGGTAAACGGCGAGAAGCGGTGGATTCTCGAACAGGACCGCGAAGACTTGTTCGGCTCCCCCACCGATTCGAGTACGCGCTTGCTCGGGCCTTTCGATCCGTATGTACAGCTCAAGGATCGGGAGACCCTGGTTCCCGATCCGACCGCCCAGAAGACGGTGTGGCCGACCCTCGGGCGACCGGGCACGGTGGTGGTCGGTGGCACGATCACCGGATTGTGGCGACCACGAGCATCCGGAAAGAAGCTGAAGGTCGCGATCACCCCGTGGGGAACGTGGTCACGATCGGCCCGCGCAGCAGTGGCCGAGCAGGCCGAAATACTTGCCGAATTTCGCGGCGTCGAGCTCTCCGAACTGGTCGAAGTATCTTGATCGAGCCAGTGGCATCCGGATAATTCCAGCTCACACCCGCCCCGATTCGGAGAAGGAAACCCCCAACGATAACCTGAATGCGACCTTCGCACGCACCCTTGTTCAGGAGAGATGATGGCCGACTTCCTCTATGAGGACCTGTTGCCGATCGGTGATGACACCACCGAGTACCGATTGCTCACCACCGAAGGGGTGTCGACAGTCGAGGGACCGGACGGCCGCACCTTCCTGCAGGTCGAGCCGGAAGCGATGCGCTTGCTGACTGAAACGGCGCTGCACGACATCTCTCATTACCTGCGCACGGATCACCTGACGCAACTCGCGAGCATCCTCGACGATCCCGAAGCGTCGAACAACGACAAGTTCGTCGCGCTCGATCTGCTCAAGAACGCCAATATCGCCGCTGCCGGCGTTCTGCCGATGTGCCAGGACACCGGAACCGCCATCGTCATGGGCAAGCGTGGACAGCATGTGCTCACCCCCGGCGACGACGAGAAGTCCATTGCCCGCGGTGTCTACGACGCCTACACGCGTCTGAACCTGCGCTACTCGCAGAACGCCCCCATCACGATGTGGGACGAGAAGAACACTGGCAACAACTTGCCCGCGCAGATCGAGCTGTACGCCGATACTGCTGCCGGACATGAGAACTCGTACAAGTTCCTCTTCATGGCCAAGGGCGGCGGAAGCGCCAACAAGTCCTACCTGTACCAGGAAACCAAAGCGATCCTGAACCCCGACTCGATGATGCAGTTCCTCGAGGCGAAGATCCGCTCACTCGGCACCGCGGCCTGCCCGCCGTACCACCTCGCGATCGTCGTCGGCGGTACCTCGGCCGAGTTCGCGATGAAGACGGCCAAGTACGCGTCCGCGCACTACCTCGACGAATTGCCCACCGAAGGCGCCATCACGGGCCGCGGCTTCCGCGATCACGAACTCGAGAAGAAGGTCTTCGAGCTCACGCAGAAGATCGGCATCGGCGCACAGTTCGGCGGTAAGTACTTCTGCCACGACGTCCGCGTCGTTCGACTCCCCCGCCACGGCGCTTCGTTGCCCGTCGCCATTGCGGTGTCCTGCTCGGCAGATCGACAGGCGAAGGCCAAGATCACCCCGGAGGGCGTGTTCCTGGAACAGCTCGAATTCAACCCGGGCCGTTTCCTGCCCGAGGTCACGGACGCTCAGCTCGACGAAGAGACGGATGGCATTTCGGGTACCGGCAAGGGCGCTGCGGTCAAGATCGATCTGACCAAGCCGATGTCGGAGATCCTGGCCGAGCTCTCCAAGCACCCGGTGAAGACTCGTCTCTCCTTGACCGGTCCGCTCGTCGTGGCACGCGACATCGCGCACGCCAAGATCAAGGAACGCCTCGACGCAGGCGAAGAGATGCCGCAGTATCTCAAGGATCACCCGGTGTACTACGCCGGCCCCGCCAAGACGCCCGACGGCATGGCGTCCGGTTCGTTCGGCCCGACCACGGCCGGCCGTATGGACTCGTACGTCGAGCAGTTCCAGGCCGCCGGTGGCTCGATGATCATGCTGGCCAAGGGAAACCGCTCCAAGCAGGTCACCGACGCCTGCAACTCGCACGGCGGTTTCTACCTCGGGTCGATCGGTGGACCGGCCGCTCGCCTGGCGCTCGACTGCATCAAGAAGGTCGACATCCTCGAGTACGCCGAACTCGGGATGGAAGCCGTCTGGAAGATCGACGTCGAGGACTTCCCCGCCTTCATCGTCGTCGACGACAAGGGCAACGACTTCTTTGCGCACACCGGTGAAGTGACCCTGACGATCGGCAAGCGTCCAGGCCTGTAGACACGTCAACAGCAAAGAGCCCCGGCGAGTTTCGATCGCCGGGGCTCTTTTGTGTCTTTGTCAGGTCCAGAGCGCGGCCACGAAGACGGTCACGATCGACAACCCGCCGACGACGTGTACCAGATTCGGATTGGGCTGGCCCTTCTTCTGCTTCGCCCGGGTGATCTCGGCAAGCGCCACGATGACCAGCGAAAGCACCAGCTTCACAGCGATCTTCGCGTGAATGTAGTTCTTGTCCAGGGCGCCTTCGCCCAACCCGACGATGATCAGGCCGGACACGAACTGCATCCTGGCACCCCACACCATGACCTCGGTGATCGAAGGAGCCTTGAGGACGGTGAAGTAGCTACCGACCAGGGCAGCCATGCCGAGTAGGTGAATCACTACAAAGACGTTGTATAGAACAGACATACAAGCACTTTAACTTGTACCTTGTTCTGGCCGAACGGAACTGCGACTTCTCTCAGAGAATTCCGGCTTCGGATGCGGCGGAACGATATTTCGCTGCCAAGGTGTCCACCGTCTCGTGTGCGTTGAGACCACTGGGATTGGGCACGATCCACAGTCTTGCCCCCTCGAAATCACGGTCCTGACGCCCGGCCTTCGCCTTCTTGTCACCGAAAGCTGTTCGATAGGCGGTGATCCCGGCGAAGGCAACGACTACTGGATTGGTTGCGCGCACGATGTTTCGGACCCGAACTCCGCCAGTTGCGAGTTCCTCCGACGTCAATTCATCGGCGCGCGCAGTTGCCCGCACCGCCAAATTGGTGATGCCCACTCCCCGATCGATCAGATGCTGTGTGTCAGCGTCCGACATACCCGCGGAAGGATCGATCGCATGCTCGATTATGCCTGCCCGCAGCAGTGCCGGATAGAACCGATTACCCGGTCTGGCGAAATGCGCGCCGGTCGCCGCCGTCCACAGTCCCGGATTGATACCGACGAACAACAGCCGGCAATCCGGCCCGATCAGATCCTCGATCTCGGCGTCTCGGAACGATTCCAGTTCGGCGCGCGTGAATCCCATGCAGCCAGTACATCAGGCCGTCACGACAGCGCTTCGCGCACCTCGTCGATCGCGTCGTGCATCATCTGCTCGTACACATCGATGTCCGGAATCGAGGCCGGACTGCTGGTGATGCTGATCGTCACAGTGTCCCCGATCCCGTGTACGCCGTGGGTCAACGACATGACCGGCGACAAACTCGGGAAGCCCGCTGTGAACCGAACGACGCCGCCTCCGAGCACCAGATCCGCGTCACCGCGCGCGACACTCGACACCACGGTGTTTCCAGTGACCTCGTCGGGTACTGCCGTGAAATCGTATTGCTGCACGCCCCAACGGACCAGCGGGCCGGGAACCGCGTTCAGCGCGAGATCCGACGCTGCGCTGGATGGATGGGACGCACGTGCGCGACGCTCGTCCATCGACTCCCTGATCAATTGGGCTCGCTCACGAAGATCATCGACTTCCGGGAACAGCCCGACACCTGCATTGCGGAAGTGATTGCGCGCCGTGGGTGTACCTGCCTTGGCGATGGTCACCTCAGCTCCCAATTCGGGCGGTACCGAGCCGTCTCGCTCGGTGAGGTAGTTCGCCATCGCTACCGAGATGGCTGTCATCGCTCCGACTGTGACGGATACGCCGTCGCCACGGAAATCTGCGCTGTCCCGCACGACCATGCGCACCAGTCGGTGCGGTCCGGGAGGGATGTTCGAGCGCACCTTGGGACGGCTCGCCGCCTGCGGCGCAACAACTCCCGATTCGGTGTCCGCCTGCAGCTGTAACTGCGCGCGGTGCCCCGCCCGGCCGTCGCGGAACAGCGAAACAAGTTGGCCCGGAAGGCGCAGGGCGGCGCGGCCCAGAATCTCGGCTGATCCGCTACGCCGCACGTCCGTCTTCTGCTTCGCGGGCGGTTGCGGCGAGAACAGCTGGCGAGCAATCGCCGACGCGCGTTTGCCGTCCGCCAGAGAATGAGCGACCTGCAGAACTGCGATCAGCGCCGGGCCACTGCAGCGCGGCACGCCGGTGACGCCGTGAAACAGGTGCAGCGTCCACGGGGACTCGCGCGGGTCGACGTGGTTCTCGAGTAGTTTCTCGATTCCGTGAATGCACGAGAGCCACGAGTTTTCGGGCAGCTCATGCACTCTCACCAAGGAGGCGTCGACCGGCATGGGCTCCCACACCGGATAGTCGAGGTGCCACGGTGATTCACGAATCCGAACATTGAGATCCGGAACGAGCGACGCTCTTTCCACCACCGAGCGTCGTAGCTCGTCCATGTGCTGGCTCTGCCCGTCGAAACAGTAGAGCAGCAACTGATCGTTCGGGATCTTCTCCGAAATCCAGAAGGTTTGGGCATCGGTGGGCGTCATCCGTAACACCGGGAGACGGTACCACCGGCTTGTCAGCTCTTTTCTGCAGCAGCTTTCAGCTGGGACAGGCCCTTCTCGAAATCCTTTCCGACAAGCTTGTCCATGCTGAAGATGAAACCGAAGATCTTGAAGAACAGATTCTTCTTTCCGGTCATCTTCCACGTCACCTGAACTTCACCGGAATTCGGCGAGATGAGAAACGTGGTGACGTTCTGCGCCTTGAACGGCTTGAGGAAGGCCAGGTCCAAAACTACTCGTTCATTCGGGACGGATTCGGTGATCACCATCGAACCGGAGCCCGCCTTCTTGTTTCCCGCCCAGGCGTACGAAGCCCCGACGCCCGCGTCAGGCCCCGCGTACGTACGCTGCATCGCCGGGTCGAGACCTTCCCACGGCGACCACTGAGTCCACTGATGGAAATCGTTGATCAACGCGAAGACGACCGGTGCTTCTGCCTTGACGATCTTCGTACGTTCTACCAGGAATTCGTTGGAATTCTGCGAAGCCATCGTCGATCTCCAATTCTCGGGCGTGACAAGTGTTCGGAATTATCCACGGTCGACGAGATCGGAGCGAGTCGACACTCAGTCCCGCAGGCACAGGCAGAAATAGTGACCGACCGGGTCGCGGTACACGCGGAAAGTCTGATGCTCCGGAATGTCGGTCACCCGCTGCGCTCCAAGGTTCGTCACCCAAGCCTCGGCGGGGTCGAGAGAATCCACGAACAGATCCAGATGGATCCCGACACCGGAGGTCGGCCAGTCCACCGGAACAAAATCCGGAGCGAGCTGAAACGCGAGCCGCTCCCCGCCGGGCCCTTCGATCACGTGCCAATCATCCTCGTCGCGAACACTTTTCCACTCGAGGACCTGGACGTAGAAGTTGGCCAATGCAGCCGGATCCGGGCAGTCCAGGACTGCGTAGTCCATACCGATGTTCGGGCGCGTCACTGTGCCTTCTTCTCCTGAACTTTCTTACGCACGAACAACAACGGAAGAACCAACGTCGCAACGGCGGTTACCAGCCACACGACGACGGTTCCCAGAATCCACGTCGAGACACCGGAGATCGACAGATTGGAGAAGAGCGACGCCACCAACAGCGCGACAAATGTCGACACCAATCCGATTCCGCCGAGAAATGCCGGTGCATGGCGCTTTGCCACCGTGGCGATGAACGGCGCCAGGACCGACTGCGCAATCGCAAAGATCACGACCGCAACGATGAATCCGGATGTGGGCGCCGAGAAGCCCGAAAGAATCAACGACGCAACTAGAAGCCCGACAGCGGCAGAACCCAGGAAGATCGCGGCGCGAATCAGGAAGCTGATCATTTGTTGATCCTATATGTCGGATATCGAGGAGAACAGATATTCACAATCCCAGAGATTCCTGCACCTCTCGCAATGTCCGGGCAGAAGATCGGAGCCCCGAAGCCTCTCTTTCCGATAGCGGTACTTCGAGGACTCGGCCGGCACCAGCACGACCAACCATCGTGGGAAGGGACAGGCAAACGTGCTCGAGTCCGTGGACGCCGCTCTGCAAAGTCGACACCGGCAGAACCCGTTGTTCGTCCCGCAACACGACTTCCGCGATGAATGCGCTCGACAATCCGATGGCGAGGTTGGTCGCACCCTTACCCTCGATGATCTCGTAAGCACTCTCGACTACAGACTTCGCTACTTTCGCGCGTAGGTCGGGGCCGAGGACGCCACCCGACGGTCCCACGAACGAGGTTGCCGGCACTCCGCCGATGGTTGCGCTCGACCAGAGCGGAATCTCGGAATCCCCGTGCTCGCCCACGATGAAGGCATGAACGTTCTCCACCGCGACTCCGAGTTCGGTAGCCAGCAGGAATCGCAATCGGGCCGTGTCCAGCACGGTCCCAGATCCGAAAATTCGGCCGCGGTACGACGGTCCCGCGGCCTGGATCGCTGCGTAGGTCGCCACGTCGACCGGGTTGGTGACGAAGAGAAGGACCGCGTCCGGTGACACCGCAAACAGTTGTTCGGTCAGTGTCTGCGCGATCTTGACGTTCACCGCGGCAAGTTCGAGCCGCGACTGACCGGGATGCTGTTTGGCGCCCGCGGTGACGACGACCAAGTCGGATCCCGCGGTGACCGAGATGTCATCGCCTCCGTCGACAGTGCACGGCGGTGTGAACTGGGTGCCGTGGTTGAGATCGAGAACTTCGGCCCGGACCTTTGCGCTGTTGGTGTCGTAGAGGGCGAGCGCGTCGGCCGATCCGCGTATCAGGCACGCATACGCAATTGCGGTGCCGACGCTTCCCGCACCGACAACGGACAATTTTCGTCTGGATGAACGATTCGGCGTCGTCATGGGTAAATGGTGCTCGCTCGATAACGATTTCGCAGTACAACGGATTGCCAGTCTCTTCTCAGGGTTTGGATGCAGACCTCTCAGAATCGACGTGGATGATCGCTGACATGGCTGAGGTAACCGTTCTTGCAGTTGGCGGCACCGGCGAATCCCACGTCGGCGACCACGGCGCCCGTGTGCGCGGACTCCTCAGTGCCGTCACCGACGAACTCGACAGTCGATTCGATTCTCGCTGGGTCGCTTATCCCGCATCGTACGGTCCGGTCGCCGACGGCGGCCTGAGCTTTCGGCACAGCACCGCGATGGGTGTGAAAGCCCTCACCGCCGAAATCGCACAGACAGACGGCCCGGTCATGCTGATCGGATACTCACAGGGATGCACCGTGATCCGCTCGGCACTTCCGACGCTGAACAGCGCCAACGTCATCGGAGTCGGACTGATCTCCGATCCTCAACAACCGGCGGGCGTGATCGTAGGTTGTGAGGGACACGGAGTTGCCGGCGACGGACCCGAGATCCAGCCGTGGATTCCGGTCAAGTGGATCGGGCACCCGCAGGACATGATCTGTAATGCCAGCGACGACAGCTACATTCGCGATATCGCAGACTTGACGCGCTGGATGTCCTTCTCGCAGGCACGCGTGTGGGCAGGAAAGGTTTGGGAACTACTTCGTAGCAATGCTTTCCAGAATGCGCAGAAGACTCGTTTCAGTCCCAAACAGTGGCGTACCGATCTACGACGTATTCGCACCGCGTTCCTCGAAGTACTTGGTTACCTGCCGACGAAGTTGAACCTGAACCGATTTCAGCTCAAGAACCCTCGCGGCGGTAGACACATCAGCTACGCGATCGAACCTCTCGACGAGAGCGGACTGACCGGGTGTGAGCTTCTGGCGTCGTGGATGAAGGTCCACGCGAGCGGCGTCGGGCAGCGCATTCACGCGGCCTGACCTTTACCGTTAGTTTACCTAACGAACCCCGGCGAGCCATTCGACGCCTCTACGTTCCTTTCATGCAACTGAGCAGAATATTGTCGTGCGCCGCCGTGACCGTCGCACTCCCCCTCACCGCCCTGGCGGCCCCGGCCGCCGCATCGCCAACCGGCAGTCTCGACTGGTCCGGTTCGTTCGGTAGTTCAGCGCCCCAGCCGGTTTCGACGTTCGACGTCCAAGCCCACCGCGGCGGGCTCGGCCTGTACACGGAAAGCAGCCTGGCCGCGTTCGCGAATGCCCTCGAAATGGGCGTCAGCACACTGGAACTCGATACCCAGATCACCGAGGACGGGATCGCTGTCGTCACGCACGATCGTAAGATCTCGAACAAGAAATGCCTCGACACCGAGCCCGCAACTGCGGGTGACCCGGAGTTCCCGTACGTCGGCAAATTCGTCAACACGCTGAGCCTGCAGCAGATCAAGACCATGGACTGCGGCGCTCTCCCCCCTGCCGGATACCCTGAGCAGCAGAATGTTCCGGGAGCGAAAATGCAGACGCTCGAAGAAGTGCTTGCCCTGGTGAAGTCGTACAACGCACCCGGAATCAAGCTCAACATCGAGACCAAGGTGGAAGCGGGAGCGCCTCACGAGACCGCCCCGCGTGAGCAGTTCGTCTCTGTAGTCCTCGATACGATCCGGGCAGCCGGATTGTTGGACAGCGTCACCATTCAGAGCTTCGACTGGGGCTCGCTCATGCTCACCCGTCAACTCGCGCCGAGTGTCCCCGTCGTTGCGCTCACAAACGGCGACTTTCTCCAGGTAGGCAAGGACGGAGCGTCACCGTGGCTCGGCGGTCTGGACATCGATGATTTCGGTGGCGACGGCATCGCGGCGGTAGCAACCTTTGGTGCCTCCGCCTACTCCCCCGTCCAAGGAACTCCGCAGGGCGGAAAGGTCGGGGATCCCGGTTTCACCCTCTATCCGACAGCCGACATGATCGCGAGCGCACATGCGCGTGGCATGAAGGTCATCCCGTGGACCGTCGATGATCCCGCCACCATGCACGCCCTGATCGACCTCGGTGTCGACGGGATCATCACCGACTACCCCGATCGTCTCCGAGCCGTTCTGGCCGAGCGAGGCATGCCACTACCTGCACCTGCGGTCAAGAAGTAGCCTCCACCGCGCACCGAAGCAGGTACCTGAACAGGTACTACGGCCGATGTCCCCGGGGTCCCGTCGGCCGCATCCTGGACAGGTACTTGCTCGGGTGATCGGAGGTGAATTCTGATGATGTCTTTGAAGGATCAGTTGGACAACTGCGAATACCTACTTGCCGACGCGGAAATGGCCGGCGACTGGAGTGCTGTCCGGCGATTCAGGGAATACCGGCTCAGGCTCGTTCGACAACTGTGCAGGCAAAGGGCCGCCGGCCTCTGCGCCTAGAGGCCCGACCTCAACCGTATCTGAGCTGGTCCCTCTGGGCGGTTACGATCCGCCGTCGCCCGAGTCACAGTCGGGTGCTCTCACCAATTGAGCTACAGAAGGTATGGCCCGCAGTGCTTTTCGACTGCGATCTTTCTCTGCCGAACCATACGGGCCCGCATCTCGTCCGCGCTACTGATTTTCGAGTAGACGATCTACACCGACCACCGCTGTGAGTTCGGTTTCCGCGTCCCCGCGGGGACGTCCCCGTCGAGGCCACACCGAATCACCGCTGACCAGTAGTCGATGGGATGATGACCCGCGTGTCCATGTCCCCACCGCTGCCCGTCAAGAACGGGGTTGGCCCGACGCGCCTACGCATCCCGCTCTCGGGGCCGTGGGCGACGATCGCCGAGTACGTCGTGGCCAAGTTCGACCATCTGGACGCCGAGAACCTGTATCGGCGGTTCGACGACGGCGAGTTCGTGGGTATCGACGGCCAGTCGCTCTGCCGGAGCACAGAACTCAGTGCGCACCGGTTCGTCTGGTACTACCGCGAGTTGCCGGCGGAGGACCCGGTGCCGTTCCACGAGGAGATCCTGCACACCGACGACGATCTCGTCGTCATCGACAAGCCACATTTTCTCCCGACCACTCCGAGCGGGCGATACCTGCGTGAGTCGGCGCTCATCCGCCTGCGGGTTCGTCTCGACAACCCAGATCTGACCCCGATCCATCGACTCGACCGCGGCACCGCAGGGGTGGTGTTGTTCTCGGCCCGCCCCGCGACGCGCGGCGCGTACCAGTCACTGTTCGAGAAGCGTCAGGTCACGAAGGTCTACGAGGCGGTGTCGGCGCGACCGACCCGGCGGGGCCGGGATGCACCAGCGCTCGACGTCCCTCTCGTTTACCGCAACCACATCGAAGCTCGACGCGGCGAGTTGCGAGTCGTCGTCGACGACAGCCGTGAACCCAACTCCGAGACCATGATCGAGGCACGAGGGACGGGCGTGAGTGCCTCCGGACGTGCTGTGCTGCACACGGTTCTACGTCCGCGCTCCGGACGGATGCACCAGTTGCGGGTGCATCTGGCAGCTCTCGGCGCCGGGATCCTGGGCGACCGGCGATACCCCGACCTGCTTCCCGACGCCCCGGACGATCATTCTCTCCCACTCCAATTGCTCGCGAGGGAACTCGAATTCACCGACCCGTTGTCGGGGAAAGCGCGGCGGTTTGTCACCCGTCGGACGCTCAGCGAGATGCCCGTGGGGTGAGGACCAGAAGCCGCGGATTTAGACGTTGAAGCGGAACTCCACCACATCGCCGTCGGCCATGACGTATTCCTTGCCCTCCATGCGGACCTTGCCGGCAGCCTTGGCCGCGGCCATGGAACCCGCCTCGACGAGATCGTCGAAGGACACGATTTCAGCCTTGATGAAGCCACGCTCGAAGTCGGTGTGAATGACGCCGGCAGCCTGGGGCGCGGTGTCACCCTTGTGGATCGTCCAGGCGCGAGCTTCCTTCGGACCAGCCGTCAGGTAGGTCTGCAACCCGAGAGTGTGGAAGCCGGTGCGCGCGAGAGCGTGCAGGCCGGGCTCGGTCTGACCAATGGAGTCGAGCATTTCCTGGCGATCTTCCTCGTCGAGCTCGAGCAGTTCCTGCTCGACCTTCGCGTCGAGGAACACGGCGTCGGCAGGAGCGACGGAAGCGCGCAGTTCCGCGATCTTCGCCTCGTCGGTGAGCACCGACTCGTCGGCGTTGAAGACGTACAGGAAGGGCTTGGTGGTGAGCAGGCTCAGCTCACGCAGCAACGAGAAATCGAGCTTGTCCTTGACGCTGAAGAGCGTCGTGCCCTCGTTGAGGAATGCCTGAGCCTTGAGTGCCTCGTCGTGGGCCGGCTTGAGCTCCTTGTTCTTGCGAGCTTCCTTGTCCAGACGCGGGAGAGCCTTCTCGAGAGTCTGCATGTCGGCGATCACGAGCTCGGTCTCGATGACCTCGATATCGGAGGCCGGGTCGACCTTGCCGTCGACGTGGATGACGTCGTCGTCGGCGAAGACGCGAACTACCTGGCAGATGGCGTCCGCTTCACGGATGTTGGCCAGGAACTTGTTACCCAGGCCTGCGCCCTCGGACGCGCCCTTGACGATGCCGGCAATGTCGACGAACGACACGGTCGCGGGGAGGATGCGCTCGGAGCCGAAGATCTCGGCGAGCTTCTGCAGCCGCGGATCGGGCAGCTCGACCAGACCGACGTTGGGTTCGATGGTCGCGAACGGGTAGTTCGCTGCCAACACGTCGTTGTTGGTCAGTGCATTGAAAAGGGTGGACTTGCCGACGTTGGGCAGTCCGACGATTCCGAGGGTAAGGCTCACGGTCTGTGGATTCTACGGCCTCGCGGCGACGTGACGGGTACTCGCCCCACCGTCACGTCGCGGCAGGTGATCAGTTGTAGGTATACGAATCGACGGACGACACGATCGCAACCAGGAAGATCACGTAGAACGCGATGAACAGCACCCAGCAGATGACGGCTATCAGGAGCGAAATCTGCCCGAGCTTCTTCACCCGCTCGGACGCGTACTGCGCGCCCTGGTGATCGCCCATCGCCCACTTCGGGTAGATGTCGTGGAGATGGTTGAACGCGGCGAACGCGATAGGCCAGAAGAAGATGATCGACGCGACGGCCCATCCCGCGTTGGACTTCGGCGGACCGTACTGAGGCGCCGCGTACGTGGGAGCAGCGCTGTACTGCTGGGCTGCGCTGTACTGCTGACCGGTCGGATACTGCTGTCCGGCTGAGTACTGCGGGTCGGTCGGGTACTGCTGGCCCGTCGGATATTCCTGGCCTGCTGAATATTGCTGACCGGCTGAATACTGCTGGCCCGCCGGATACTGCTGCTCCTTCGGATCCTGCGGGTCGGTCGGATATTGCGGTTCGGTCATCATTCCCCCAAAGAGTCGGATTCGGTTCTCTATCGCAGAACCTAGTGGAGACTTACCGCTGCCGTGTCACAGTGAGCGCCTACGCTCTCGAGGTGACTCGGATGCTGATCGTGCTCTTGATATGGATAGTGGGTCTCGGCACCGCCGCGCTCGCAATTGTCGCCTCGCCCGGATGGTGGGTGATCGCTGTCGTCACACTCGCGCTGGCGGCCATGGGCACCTACGACCTCACTCAGAAGTCCCACAGCATCCTCCGTAACTATCCGGTCCTGGGGCACGCGCGATTCCTCCTCGAGAAGATTCGACCGGAGATCCAGCAGTACTTCGTCGAATCATCCACCGATGGAATGCCATTCGATCGCGAAACGCGAGATCTGGTTTACGAGCGGGCAAAGGGAACACTGGCGGAAGAGCCCTTCGGGACCGAGCGCGACGTCAATGCGATCGGCTACGAGTTCATGACGCATTCGATTCGCGCACGGACCGCCCCCGACACCGTTCCCCGAGTTCGCCTCGGCGGACGCGATTGCACGAAGCCGTACGACATCGCTCTCCTGAACGTCTCCGCGATGAGCTTCGGGTCGTTGTCCGCCAACGCAATCGAAGCCCTCAACGCCGGCGCCGCCAAAGGCGGCTTCGCCCACGACACCGGCGAAGGCGCGATCAGTCCGTATCACCGCAAACACGGCGGCGATCTGATCTGGGAAATCGCTTCGGGATACTTCGGATGCCGGACCGAGGACGGCCGATTCGATCCTGACCGTTTTGCCGAGCGCGCAGGCTCCGACCAGGTGAAGGCCATTTCGATCAAGCTCTCGCAAGGTGCGAAACCCGGGTTGGGTGGCGTGCTTCCCGGAGTCAAGGTCTCCCCCGAAATCGCCGAAACCCGCGGGGTACCCGTCGGCCAGACTGTGATTTCGCCACCCGCGCACACCGCGTTCAGCACCCCGGTCGAACTGGTCGATTTCATCGCGACCCTGCGAAAACTGTCGGGAGGCAAGCCGGTCGGGATGAAACTGTGTGTCGGCTCGCGTCGTGAATTCCTCGGAATCTGCAAGGCGATGATCGAACGCGGCATCACGCCCGACTTCATCATCGTGGACGGTTCCGAAGGCGGCACCGGCGCAGGTCCGGTGGAGTTCGAGGACCACATGGGCATGCCGTTGACCGAGGGCCTGATGCTGGTGCACAACGCTCTGGTGGGAACTGGTTTGCGCCCTCTCGTGAAAGTCGGCGCTTCCGGAAAGGTGGCGAGCGGTTCCGACATCGTCAAACGCATCATCCAGGGCGCAGACTTCACGATGGCGGCCCGCGCAATGATGTTCGCAGTGGGCTGTATTCAGGCCCAGATGTGCCACACCAACCGCTGCCCGGTCGGCGTTGCCACTCAGGATCCGGCACGCACCCGCGCACTCGACATCCCCGACAAGAGCGAGCGCGTCTACCGATTCCAGAAGGCAACCGTCGCCAGCGCGCAACAGATGATCGCGTCGATGGGCATCGATTCCTTCGACCAACTGCAACCGGGAATGCTCAACCGCCGCGTCGACGGTCTCACCACTCGCACCTATGCCGACCTGTTCGACTGGCTGATGCCGGGCGAACTGCTCGACTCCCCGCCGCAGAGCTGGCTCACCGATTGGATCGACGCCGACGCTCACCGATTCTGACGTCGGTCGACTCCCGCGTTTCAGATCGCGCGGATTCACCCTTCTGGTCCTACAGTGACAGATGGCCCGCTGTGACGGCGGCCACACGTGCACTAGTGGACGGAGTTCGACGATGAGCTTGACGACTGCGCCGGAACCAAATGTCGAGTACCTGAAAACCGATCCTGACCTGCCACCTGTCGGCGTCATCGACAAAACACCCATCTCCACGACTGCGCGCGTCGTCTTCCTTGTTCTCGGACTGGTCGGCGCGGGCGCCTGGTACATGATTGCGATCGTCCGCGGTGAACACATCAGCGCTGTGTGGTTCGTGTTGGCCGCAATCTGTACCTATCTGATCGCCTACCGCTTCTATGCGCGGTTGATCGAACGCAAGATCGTCAAGCCTCGCGACGACGTCGCCACTCCCGCCGAGATCATGGAGAACGGCGCCGACTACATGCCGACCGACCGTCGGGTGCTGTTCGGTCACCACTTCGCGGCAATTGCCGGTGCCGGCCCCCTGGTCGGACCCGTGTTGGCCGCGCAGATGGGATATCTTCCGGGAACGATCTGGATCATCGTCGGCGTCGTGTTCGCCGGGGCGGTGCAGGACTTCATGGTCCTGTGGATCTCGTCGAAGCGCCGCGGGCGCAGCCTCGGTCAGATGGCCCGCGAAGAACTCGGCCTTGTCGGCGGCGTCGCCGCACTGATCGGCGTGTTCGTCATCATGATCATCCTCATCGCGGTGCTCGGACTTGTGGTCGTCAATGCGCTCGCCGAGTCCCCGTGGGGAGTGTTCTCGATCGCGATGACCATCCCCATCGCGCTGTTCATGGGCGTGTACCTGCGGTATCTGCGGCCGGGCAAGGTTTCCGAGGTCTCCCTGATCGGCGTCGTCCTGCTTCTCCTTGCCATCGTCTCCGGCGGATGGGTTGCCGATACCGGTTGGGGCGCAGACTGGTTCACACTCTCGAAGGTCACCATCGCGTGGCTGATGATCGCGTACGGATTCGCCGCATCGGTGCTGCCAGTCTGGCTGCTCCTGGCACCGCGCGACTACCTGTCGACGTTCATGAAGGTCGGCACCATCGCGCTGCTGGCCATCGGAATTCTGGTCGCACGACCCGCTCTGAACATGCCGGCAGTGACGCCATTCGCCTCCAACGGCGAAGGCCCGGCCTTTGCCGGTTCACTGTTCCCGTTCCTGTTCATCACCATTGCCTGTGGCGCACTCTCGGGCTTCCACGCACTGATCGCGTCCGGTACGACGCCAAAGCTGCTCGAGAAGGAAAGCCAGACCAAGATGATCGGGTACGGCGGCATGCTGACCGAATCGTTTGTCGCGATCATGGCTCTGGTCACCGCCTGCATCCTCGATCAGCACCTGTACTTCGCACTCAACGCTCCCGCGGCACTGACCGGTGGAACACCGGAAACCGCAGCCGAATACGTCAACAATCTGCCCCTCGGCACTGCCCCCATCACACCGGACGTGCTGACTCAGGCAGCCGAGGCCGTCGGCGAAGAATCGATCATCTCGCGAACCGGCGGCGCCCCGACGCTCGCGTTCGGAATGTCCGAAGTGCTCAGCGACGTCTTCGGCGGCGACTCGCTGAAATCGTTCTGGTACCACTTCGCGATCATGTTCGAGGCGCTCTTCATCCTCACCACGATCGATGCCGGCACCCGCGTCGCTCGATTCATGCTCTCCGACTCGCTCGGCAACTTCGGCGGTCCGGCAAAGAAGTTCAAGGACCCGTCGTGGCGCATCGGCGCGTGGCTGTGCTCGCTGATCGTCGTCGCTGCCTGGGGCGCGATTCTGCTCATGGGTGTCACCGATCCGCTGGGCGGAATCAACACACTCTTCCCGCTCTTCGGCATCGCCAACCAGCTACTCGCCGCGATCGCGCTGACGGTGGTCATGACGATCGTCATGAAGAAGGGCCTGTTCAAATGGGCCTGGATTCCCGGCGTGCCGCTGGTGTGGGACCTGGTCGTAACCATGACCGCGTCGTACCAGAAGATCTTCTCCGACAACCCCGCGATCGGGTACTGGGCTCAGCACAACGTGTTCAAGGACGCGAAGGCTGCCGGCGAGACGGCGCACGGTTCCGCGAAGACTCCGGAGGCCATCGATGCCGTCATTCGCAACACCTTCATCCAGGGCACGTTGTCGATCATCTTCGCGTCACGGGTGATCGTCGTGGTCATCGCCGGGATCATCGTATGTGCCAAGGCAATCCGAGCAGGCGGGCTGCCGACCACCGAGTCCCCGGAAGAACCGTCGAAAATCTTCGGACCCGCCAGCTTCATTCCGACGCCAGCGGAGAAGGAAATCCAGAAAGAATGGGACGAGCTGATCAAAGCCGGGAAAGTCCGGGCGCCCGGCGCCGCACACGGAGGTGGGCACTGACCATGACGACGGCGACCATGACGGCAAAACTCACCACAGCGTTCCGCGGAACGCTGTGGTGGGTTCGCTCGGTGATGGGTGATCTCGACTATCAGCGCTACGTCGAGCACACCCGACGCCACCACGCCGACTCACCGGTAATCAGCGAACGAGAGTTCTGGCGCCGCCGTCACGCAGCAGCCGACGCCAACCCAGGCGCCCGCTGCTGCTGAATCCGGTCAGGGGCAGGTGGCCTTCGCGAGTTCGTAAATGTGGCCGGCCTGCTCGTCGGTGGGCTTGTTGCCGTTGTTCTCGGCCAGGTCGGTGATCTTGGTCTTGACCTCCGCCTCGTCCGTGCCGTTGGCGACCTCGGTACACGTGGTCGTCAAGATCTCCTCGATGTCTGCGTCGTCGCGGTTCTCCGCCAACGGTGCGTAAGCCCCACGGAACGTGGCGACGAACAGCGCCGTCTTGCCCTGATCGATGGCGTTGCCCGCTGACTGTTTCGCCGTCTCGAGCGCCTGTTGCCCGCTCGTGACTGCCTCGCTGATCTTGTTCTGCGCGTTGTCCTGATCCTCGGTGCTACACGCGGTGAGCCCGAGAACGACGATTGCTGCTGCCCCGACTGCTGCTGCGATTCTCATGACGGAAATGTTAGTCCGATCAGCATGCTTCAAAACACAGTATTGCAGCGCAACACACGAGTTATCGCATGCAGTCGTTACGATCAGCTCAGCTAGATCACCGGATTCGCACATCGGCGAGGAGATCCCTGCGCCGACGGAAAGGACGATCAGTGAGCGAGCAAGACAAGGGGACGTCCGCAGGGGTGCGCAAGCGCGACCGCGGCGAGATCATCGGGCAAGGGGGTATGTGGCTCGCAAAATGGTCGTTGGTGTTGGCGTCGATTTCGCTGGGCGCCTGGATTTTCGGCTGGCTGATCGAAAAGCTCTGGGTCATCATCCTGCCGGTGGCTCTGGCTATCGTTGTTGCGACAGTCATGTGGCCGCCGACCCGCGGCATGATCAAGCGCGGGATGCCACCGGCCGCGGCAGCCGGCATCACCCTGGTGCTCTCGATCGGAATCCTGGCCGGTGTGATCGCCGGCATCGTTCCGTCAGTGGTCAGCCAGGCCCCCGAGCTCGCGAACAAGACCACCGAGGGCATCAACCAGGTTCAGGACTGGCTCCAGGGTCCGCCGCTGAACCTGAAGGACGACCAGATCGACAACGCCGTCCATGCCGTCATCACCAAGGTGCAGGAAAGTGGAACCGCCATCGCTTCAGGCGTTTTCAGCGGCGTGAGCACAGCGAGCTCGTTGTTGGTCACGCTCGGTTTGGTCCTGATTCTCGCTTTCTTCTTCATCAAGGACGGACCGAGGTTCATCCCCTGGCTCCACGCTGTCGGCGGCGGCCGTGCCGGTCGGCATCTCGAAGAGGTCCTCACCCGCATGTGGGACACGCTCGGCGGATTCATCAGGACACAAGCACTGGTGAGTCTGATCGACGCGGTCTTCATCGGCGCCGGACTGCTGATACTCGGGGTCCCGCTGGCACCGGTGCTGGCAATTCTCACGTTCATCGGTGGCTTCATCCCGATCGTCGGTGCCTTTGTCGCCGGCGCCCTGGCCGTGTTGGTTGCGCTGGTGGCCAACGGTCTCACCACCGCCATCATCGTGTTGATCATCATCCTGGCCGTTCAGCAGATCGAAGGAAACGTCCTTCAGCCTGTGCTGCAGAGCAAGTCGATGAAACTCCACGCCGTCATCGTGCTGCTTGCCGTGGCCGCCGGTAGCTCGCTGTACGGCATCGTCGGCGCGTTCCTCGCAGTGCCCGTCGCCGCTGTGGCAGCAGTTGTCATCCGGTACATCGGCGAGCAGATCGACGAACGCGCAAGCGACAACGAGCCGATGCCCGCCGGCGATGCGTCGGACATCCTCGAGGATCAAGACGACGACGCCGAGTCAGAGGTAGAGAACAAAAAGGCCTGATCAGCCCGCGATCACCTTCACCGAGGAGCCTGCACGTCCGCGAATGACGTGCAGGCGACTCGGGATTCGCTGCCTCATCTCGTCCACGTGACTGACGATGCCCACCACTCGTCCACCGTCGCGAAGCTCGTCCAACACAGCCATCACCGAGTCGAGGGTGTCGGCGTCGAGAGTGCCGAATCCTTCGTCGATGAACATCGTGTCGAGAACGATTCCGCCGGACTCCGCCGCAACCACATCGGCAAGTCCGAGGGCCAAAGACAATGACGCCAAGAATGATTCACCGCCCGAGAGCGTCTTCGCCGAGCGAACGACACCCGTGAAGTCGTCCCGGATGTCGAGCCCCAGACCGCCGCGGCGACCCCGAGAACCTGCCTCGTCACTGTGCACGAACTCGTATCTGCCCCCGGACATCCGCTGCAGCCGAACCGATGCCGACACGGCGATCTCTTCCAACCGCGACGCGAGCACATACGCTCGCAGCGACATCTTGCGACTGTTCTGACCTTTGCCGGCGATCACGTCGGCAAGCGCCGCGAGTTCGTCGTGCAGTTCACGCTCAGGTGCAACCGCTTCGTATGCCTTCTCGAGTTGTCCGCTGAACCGTTCGAGATCCGACACACGGTTCTCGGCCAGGGAAGCAGCTGCAACAGCCGAGTTCACCACCTCGGCGCACTGAAGAGCACGCTCGCGAGGACCGTCGACGTCGACTGTCTCGACTTCGCTCACCGCAACGACCTCGGGGTCGTCGAGGACCGTCCGAGCGGCCACCTCGAGGTCGCGTGCTTTGGCGAGTTCCGTTTCGATCGCTGCGATTCGGGCCGGCGATCTCACCCCTTCGATCGCAGCCTCGACCGAATCGAATCCAGCAGCGGCCGCCGCAGCGGCCAGTTTGGTCGACAGTTCCGCCGATCGCGCCTGCGCACGAACGGCGTCGTCACGCATCTCAGACGCCGCCGAGGCAGCGGAGGCAAGCCTTTCGAACCGCGAGCGCTGAGCAGCGATGGTCGAATCTTCTCCCACCGCAGCGACGATCGCCGCTCGAATCTGCTCGACCGTGGCCGACAGAGTCGTCGTACGCTCGGTCAGTGCCGCCAATTCGGCCGTCAGAGAAGCGGATTCCTGTTGCAGCTCGCCGTCACGCTCGTTGAGATGCCCGAGCTTGTCGGCCAACCCTCCAACCTGACCGGCAGAGTGGGTCGCCTCGTCAACGGCGTTCCGAGCCGCGGCGCGGAGCCTGTCGAGTTCTGCGACGTCGCCGTCCCCGCCGCGGGCGATCACCCGGTCGATGTCACGGTCGACGGCTACCTGGTGGTCGACTACCTTGCTCAGGGCTTTCTCGGCCGCACGCTCGGCTGCGGACGCGGCTTCCAGATCGGGCTCGGTGACCGTGACGACATCAGACTGCGCCGGCGCAGGGTGTTCACGCGAACCACACACCTGGCATGGGTCACCGGGCGCGAGTGAACTCGCCAACTCCGCCGCCATGCCCTCGATACGCTTCTGCACGAGGTCGAGCCAGCGCCCGCGAGCACTCTGATGGGCGTCGCGCGCATCCAACACCTGCACACGAATCTTCTCGGCTTGCGTACGCAGAGAGACGAATTCATGACCCGCTGCCGCAGCATCCGATGCTTTGGCCAGTGCAGCTTCGAGGCCGGGCAGAGCCGCGTGCGCGCGTTGCGCATCCTCCAGTCGTTGGCCGGCCGAGCGCACCATCTCTGGCAGTTGAGTGCGTTCAACCGCGATGGCATCGATGCGCTCGGACAGAGCGTCTCGCCGAACTCCGAGTTTCTCGATCTCGGCTTCTGCCGCATCGGCTCTGCGAGCGTCCTCCGCCATTGCGTCCAGGCGAACGATCTCGTCACGCCAGGTCCGGATCCGAGCTACGACGCGTTGACGCTCGTCGTCGGTGGGTGGCCACACCTCCGGCACGAAAATCTCCGGACCGCCCGTTGCGGAGTAGGTCGACATCGCTGCGGTCATCGATTCGAGTGCGGCAGCGAGGTGCAAGCCGGCAGCGTCCACATCGCCGGCGACAGCGGCCACCGGCAGTGCGCGCTTGGCGGTCTCGAGTTCAGCGCCGATCACAGCTCTTTGGGCGGCGCCCGTATTGAATGCTGCGAGTTCAGCGGTCGCACGATTACGGCGAGCGACCAGATCTGCGGTTCGCTGCGCCGCCGACAGAACCCGATTAGCCTCGGCTGCTGCATCTTTCGCGGTCACCAGCTCCGCAAGACTTGTATCGCGGGTGTCCTGAGCCTCGGCGAGGAGTTTGCGCGACCATTCCAGTGGGTGTGCCTCGGCGCCTACCTCGAGTCCCGCAGCTGTCTCGACCTTCGCGAGCAGCAGCCGCACGGATTGCTCCCTGGCCGCGAGCGCGGTCGCACTTGCCTTTCGCTTGGCGTCGAACCATGCCTCGACGGAGACAAAACGCTTGGTGTCGAACAGACGCTCGAGCAGTTTGCCTCGCTCGTCACTCTCGGCACGCAGGAATTTGGCGAACTCACCCTGCGGCAAGAGCACCACCTGGAAGAACTGATCAGCGCTCATGCCCATGAGGCGGTTGATCTCGTCACCGATGTCAGGGATGCGCGAAAGATTCTCGCCGCGGCCGTCCAACCACGTCAGTGTGGCCTTTGCATTCTCTGTGATCGAACCGGTGCCACGCTTCTTCGGGCGCGAATACTCTGGACTACGAACAAGTTTGATTCTGCGACCACTGATGGTCGCTTCGAGTTCCACGCGCGGCACCGAACCGGCGGGCGCGTGATCGGACAGTAGCCGTTTGCCCTCGTTGCGCGCACCCGGCACCCGCCCGTACAGGGCAAACGCAACCGCGTCGAGGATCGTGGTCTTGCCTGCCCCGGTGTCACCGTGCAGAAGGAACAGCCCGTCTGCACCCAAACGGTCGAAGTCGACCTCGACCGTGTCGGCGAAGGGCCCGAAAGAGCTGACTTCGAGTTTGTGCAGCCTCACGCGGTTTCACTCAGTTCTACCGTGGACTCCTCGGCGCGCGCGGCAGCGCTGAGCGCTTCGGCCATCAACGTGACCTCACGCTCGGACGGGTCACTACGCACTGCCGAGACAAAGCCGCGGGCGATCTCCATGTCGGTTCGACCCCGTACCGCATCGCGGTACTTGAGATCCGATTGCCCTTCCGGCCTTTGCCATTCGAGATGAACGGCAAACGGGAAACGTGCCTGAAGTTGCCTCATGGCATCGACGGGACGGACCGGGTCGGTGAGCAATGCGGAGAGGTAGCACTGCTCGGAATCGGTGTACTTCGACTCACCGAGTAGTTCCTCGAGAGTTCCCGTCACCTGGCTCAGCCCCCGAATGACCGGGAGATCCAGGCGCTGCACCGACGACAGGCCGGCTGCGTCGAGTTCGATCAGCAGCGCCGCCTTACGGTGGCTGCGTTCACCGAACGAATACGGCAACGGTGAACCCGAGTACCGCACACTCTCCGAGAGCATCTGCGGAGAATGTAGGTGTCCGAGGGCGACGTAGTCGACGCCGTCGAACTCTCCCACTGCGACGGTCTCCACTCCGCCGACCGAGATGGAGCGTTCCGATTCAGAGGCCTCACCGCCCACGACGAAGGCATGGGCGAGCAATACCGATCGAGTCGCGGGGTCGGCAGCCGTTCGTTCGGCGAGATCTCGCCGAACACGCGACATGGCCGCTCCGAGGATGTCGGAATGAGTACGAGCCCGGGGCACGTCCAACTCGACGCGCGTGATCTCCGGCTCGAGATACGGAATCCCGTAAAAGGCGACGGGCCCGAACTGATCGCTCAGCATCACCGGAGTACCGATCTGGCCGACTCGGGTGATCAAGTGCAAGCCGCCGGCAGCGGCAAAGGATGCCCCGGCTCCGAGCCGCACCGCGGAATCGTGATTGCCGGACGTCGCGACGATGACCGCCCCCGCCGCCCGGATTGCCTCGAAGCCTCGATTGCACACGGTGACCGCGTCGGAACTGGGAATCGAGCGGTCGTAGATGTCACCGGGCACGACCACGGCGTCGACGCCGTGTTCGCGGACGGAATCTGCGATGGAACCGAGCACACTCGCCTGATCGGCCAACAGATCGACGCCGTGAAAGGTGCGACCTATATGCCAATCGGAGGTGTGCAGAATCTTCATGAATCCGACGGTAGAGCAGCCCACCGACACCGCCGATCTCCCACGCTGACGGCTTCGTCGGTGTGCCCCAACCCACGAGCGTCCGGTGACCCTGCACACAATCCGTCCGGTTCGTTTGGCGAAGAACCCGAAACCATCGCGCCATCGCGTCGATAAATGCGCCAGCCACGACCCGCACAAACACGGCCGACAACGCAAGAACCGCTAATGTCGTTATGTGTCTGCAACCCAACGTGCTCGCTCCGGGGTACCGCTGGACAAGCGATCGCTCATCGTGACCGTCCCCGGCCTGCCCTGGTGGGGAGTGATCCTGCTTGCTGCCGGTGTGACCGCCGTCGGCGTACTGATCGATGCCACCGGAGGCGGCGGAGAGCTCACCGCGGTGTTCTCGACGTTCTACTTCCTGGGCTGTCTCTTCGCTGTGGTTGCCGCTTCGAACAAAGCACTCTTCACCGCGATGGCCCAACCGCCGTTGCTGCTCTTCGCTGCGGTGCCGATCGGGCACACGCTCATCGGCAAGGACAACAGCACCGCGCTGCGCGATATCGCGATCAACATCGCGTACCCGTTGGTCAACCGCTTTCCGATCATGTTGGCCGCAACCGTGGTCGTGCTGATCATCGGTGGCTTCCGATACTTCCTGCTCAATCAGCGCCCCACCGGGCCCGCGCGCTCGACCCGCTCCCGCCGCTCGGCGGCCACCACTCGTGACTCCTCTGCGGCTGCCACGCGAGAACAACCCGCACCCGAGACCGGGCGTCGACGCAGAGTCTCGGACGCGCCCGTCCCCGGGCCGCCGCGTCGCCGCGCCCCCGAGGTGGACGAGCAGCCCGCCTACCGAAGCACCCCCAGGCGCGAGCCGATCCAGGACGAGCGTCCGCTGCCGCCTCGGAGAAGCCCTCAGCCACCCAGGGTCGATCGCACGCACCAACCGCCTACGCGTCGCCCCCAGCCCGACAGTCGGCCCGTGGCAGACGACGACTACCCGTCGTACGGTCGCCGCCGGGCGCCCGAGCCCACTTCGTCGCCCAGACGTGAGGAGCGGATGGAGCCCTTCTTCGCTTCGGGTGACGACGTATCGCCGCCGCTGCCCCCTCGCCGCCGCCCACCCGGAGTCGATCTTCCCGCGTATCCGCCGCCGCGAGTTCGGTACCGCGATCGCGAAGAGCCCTGAACAGACGCGCTCGGTAGCACAAAAATGCGGGGCACCTTCCAGATGGAAGGTGCCCCGCATTTTCTTGTTTCAGGACGTGCGCGCTGCTCGCAATTCACGGGGAAGGGCGAACACCAGAGTCTCGTTGGCAGTGGTGACGGGTTGAACGTCGTTGTATCCGTGCTCGGCAAGAAGTTCGATCACGCCGCGCACGAGCACCTCGGGTACCGATGCACCCGACGTGATGCCGACGGTCTGGACACCCTCGAGCCACGCGAGATCGACCTCACGGGCGTAGTCGACCAGGTACGACGCGGCAGCGCCCGCCCCGAGCGCGACCTCGACCAGGCGAACCGAGTTGGACGAGTTCCGCGAACCCACCACGATCACGAGATCACACTCGGGAGCCATCGCCTTGACCGCGACCTGACGGTTCTGCGTGGCGTAACAGATGTCGTCGGACGGCGGGTCCTGCAGATTGGGGAAGCGCTCACGCAGGCGCGCGACGGTCTGCATCGTCTCGTCGACGCTCAGTGTGGTCTGGGAAAGCCAGATGACCTTCGACTCGTCACGAACCGTGACCGCGTCGACCGAATCCGGGCCGTCGACGATGGTGACGTGATCGGGAGCCTCACCTGCGGTGCCCTCGACCTCCTCGTGGCCTTCGTGGCCGATGAGCAGAATGTCGTAATCGTCGCGGGCGAATCGCTTCGCTTCCTGGTGCACCTTCGTGACCAGGGGGCACGTCGCGTCGATCGTGCGCAGGTTCCGCTCGGCAGCCGAGTCGTGGACGGCCGGCGACACACCGTGCGCCGAGAACACGAGCAACGATCCCTCGGGAACCTCGTCGGTTTCGTCGACGAAGATCACGCCCTGATCTTCGAGCGTCTCGACGACGTGGCGATTGTGGACGATCTCCTTACGCACGTAGATGGGTGCGCCGTGCTTCTCGAGGGCCTTCTCGACGGTCTCGACCGCGCGGTCGACGCCGGCGCAGTAGCCGCGAGGCTCGGCGAGGAGCACGCGCTTGGCGCTGCCCTTGCGGGTGGACGGCGAATCAGCCGAGTGCGCGATACCGAGATTGAGAGGAACAGCCGAAGACATGTGATCAGCCTACTGGCACCTCGAACGTGAGACACTCCGGCAAACGTGAACACCTCGGTTTCGGGCTCCGATCGAAGGTTCCGAAGTAAACGAGTACAGCCGTCACAGGCAAGTCGGCTACCGATTGTCGGAGCTTTGCGGCAAGCTGTGGGAATGATCCGACCACCGTTCGTGGCGCGCGTTGCCGCGGGACTCGCCGTCACCGCGATGGAAGAGGCAAAGAAGTTGCCCACCACCGCCGTCGCCCTGCCGATGACCGCCGTGAGCCAGATGCTGCAGACAAGCATGCGCGTGCAGCAGTCGATCACCTCGCTGGCGATCAAGGGCGATCAGGCATTTGCACTGATCAACTGGTCTTCCGAGGACGAACAGCCCGAGTGGGCGGTCTTCGACGAAGACGTCGATGCGCCTGCTGACCCGACGCCTTCCACCGGATCGACCACCGCTGACACCCCGACCAACGCCGGTCGCTTCGCGCTCTACTCGCTCGAGCCGACTGCCCCCATCGAGGAACCCGCACCCGTCGCCGAGTCCGAATCCACGGCAGCTACGACGGACGGACCTGCCGAAGAGCCCGAGATCGTCACCGAACTCGACTACCCCAACCTCACACTCGCACAGCTCCGTGCGCGCATCCGGACGCTCAGCATCGACGAGCTGACCGCAGTCCTGGACTACGAGAATGCGACGCTCGCCCGGGCACCGTTCCAGACCATGCTCACTAACCGCATCACCACAGCCAAGGCAAAGTGACTTCCGCAACGCCCCCCGCTTCATCGCAGCGATCGTCCGGCGCCAGTAGCGCTGAGCAGCCGTGGCCGGTCCGCACGGTTTCCGCCAAGGTCGCCGGCTGGATCGATCGGCTCGGCAGTATCTGGGTCGAAGGTCAGATCACCCAGATCAATGCACGCCCCGGCACCCGAACGGCCTTCCTCGTCCTGCGTGATCCGTCGGCAGACATGTCGCTGTCGATCACGTGCTCACCGCAGTTGTTGCACAACTCCCCGGTGCCGTTGACCGAGGGCTCGCGAGTCGTGATGTTCGGCAAGCTCTCGTTCTACACCGGACGCGGAACGGTGTCGTTGCGTGTCACCGAGATTCGCGCCGTGGGTATCGGTGAGCTGCTTGCCCGCATCGAGAGACTGCGCGCCTTGCTCGCCGCCGAGGGCTTGTTCGATCCGCGGCTCAAACGGCCGCTTCCGTTTCTGCCCGGCACGATCGGCCTGATCACGGGCCGAGCCAGTGCGGCCGAGAAGGATGTCGTCTCAGTCGCCCATCGTCGTTGGCCAGCAGTTGCCATCGCAGTGCGTAACACCGCGGTTCAGGGTCCGACTGCTGTTCCCCAGATCATCGAAGCGCTGAAGGAACTCGACGCCAACCCGGTAGTCGACGTCATCATCCTCGCTCGCGGCGGCGGTAGCGTCGAGGATCTCCTGCCGTTCTCCGACGAAGCGCTGTGCCGCGCCATCGTGGCCTGCACGACGCCGATCGTCAGTGCCATCGGACACGAGCCGGACAGCCCGCTCAGTGACCACGTCGCCGACCTGCGCGCAGCCACACCCACGGACGCGGCCAAGCGCGTCGTACCCGACGCGGTTGCGGAAGCTGCCCTGGTTGCGGATCTGCGTGACCGCAGCGCTGCGGCACTGCGCAGCTGGGTCAAGCGTGAGTCTCATCTGATCGAACAGTTGCGCACTCGACCGGTCATGGCATCGCCGCTGCTCGCGGTGGACCGTCGCGCCGAGGAGGTCGAAAGGCTCCAAGCCGCCGGACGACGCGATGTGACTCGGTTGATCGACTCCGAGTCCCGAACGATCGAGCATCTGCGCGCCCGGCTCACCACGCTGGGCCCCGCCGCGACGCTGGCCCGCGGATACGCAGTCGTGCAACGTGTTGTCGCCGAAGGCGATCCGGAGGTTCTGCGCTCGGTCGAGGACGCGCCACCCGGTACCCAGATTCGAGTTCGACTTGCAGACGGCGCCGTTCGCGCCGCAGTGATGGGAAGAGAAAAATGAGCAACGCCACCGACACCGACATCAACGAACTCGGCTACGAAGCAGCCCGGGACGAACTGGTGAGCGTCGTGAAGATTCTCGAACAGGGCGGTCTGGACCTCGACGCGTCACTCTCACTGTGGGAGCGAGGCGAAGCGTTGGCCAAGCGCTGTGAAGAGCACTTGGCCGGCGCGAGGGCCCGCGTCGAAAAGGCTCTGGCCGAAGCGGACGAGTAGCGTCCGCTCCGACCGCAAATCCTATGGCGTGATCGGCTGCGCTGCGCCGACCTTCTCGGCAAGAATCCGGAACTCTTCCGGCGTCGCCGCGCCCGTGAGCAACAGGCGAACATCCCCGACGTCCGTGACCCAGATCGACTCGACACCTTCGCCGCCGAAGACGTTCCACGTATCGGCACCGACGGTCTCGACTCCGGTCGCGAATCGCTGTCCACCGGCAACATGTGACACCAACGGGAATTCCTCGGCGTTGCTCTGTGTCAGCTGGATGTAGCGACCACTGGTCGTGATGAATCCCACAGTGCTCGAATCTCCGCCGCCGTCGCCGGAGATGATCTTGCGACTGCCGGAGTTCGGAGTCCACCCGTCCGGAACACCGGGATTACGGATGGGAAATCCGAGTTCCTTCGCGTCGTAGTTCAGAGCTGCGTCCACGTCGACGCTCGGGATAGGCCCCTGTGTCGGGCCGCCAGGACTGAACGTGCACTGGCTGGCGATGCCCGCAATGATGATGCAGAACAGCACCAACGGTACGAGAGACCAGACCATGTCTTTGTTGTCTTCGAGAATGCGGGGTTTCTTCGATGCCACACCCCCAGTATCCAGGTACTCCGCAGTAGATACGATTCCCGGTCCCCCTCGAGCGAGACAAAACGTCTCTGCGGCGACCCGACAGCGCACGTAGCCGCTCCCATCTGGGACAATGACGCCTGAAGAAACCACTGCGTCGACACACCCCGTCGACCGCGACCGCGCCAGGAGGCACCGCACATGACGGCCAGCAGCACTCATCGTGAGACCCCGGACCGTAACCTCGCACTCGAATTGGTCCGAGTCACCGAAGCCGGTGCTATGGCTGCCGGCCGCTGGGTAGGCCGCGGCGACAAGGAAGGCGGCGACGGAGCAGCCGTCGACGCCATGCGTCAGCTCGTCTCCTCAGTCTCGATGCGCGGCATCGTCGTCATCGGTGAAGGCGAGAAGGACGAAGCGCCGATGCTGTTCAACGGCGAAGAGGTCGGAAACGGCGACGGCCCCGACTGTGACTTCGCCGTCGACCCGGTCGACGGCACCACCTTGATGTCCAAGGGCATGCCCAACGCGATCTCTGTTCTGGCTGTTGCCGAGCGCGGCGCGATGTTCGATCCGTCGGCCGTGTTCTACATGGAGAAGATCGCTGTCGGGCCGGATGCCGCAGATGTCATCGACATCAGCGCACCGATCGCCGAGAACATCAAGCGCGTGGCCAAGGTCAAGAAGGCGTCGGTCTCCGACATCACGATCTGCATCCTGGACCGCCCGCGTCACAACCAGCTGATCCAGGACGTTCGCGACACCGGCGCTCGTATCCGTCTGATCTCCGACGGTGACGTTGCCGGCGCGATCGCCGCAGCGCGTCCGGAGTCCGGCACCGACATGCTCGTGGGCATCGGCGGAACGCCAGAGGGCATCATCGCCGCAGCAGCCATGCGCTGCATGGGTGGATCGTTGCAGGGCAAGCTGGCCCCCACCGACGACGAAGAGCGTCAGAAGGCCATCGACGCCGGTCACGATCTCGATCGGATCCTGTCCACCGAAGATCTCGTCTCGGGCGAGAACGTCTTCTTCTGCGCCACCGGCGTCACCGACGGTGACCTCCTGCGCGGCGTCCGCTACTACGGCGGCGGCGCCAGCACGCAGTCCATCGTGATGCGTAGCAAGTCCGGCACCGTTCGCATGATCGACGCGTACCACCGTCTCGAGAAGCTGCGCGAGTACAGCTCCGTCGACTTCGACGGCGAAGAGGGCGCGGTTCCCCCGACGTTCTGATGGGCTCCGCCCCGTGAGTGGTTAGGGAGTCCCTGCACTCCTTAACCGCTCACGGGGGACGTAGTCCCCTACCCGCTCTCGAAAAGTGGCAATGTGGAGCCATGACGGAGAGCAACGATCAACAGTTCCGAATCGAACACGACACCATGGGCGAAGTTCGGGTGCCCATCGACGCACTGTGGCGAGCACAGACCCAGCGTGCAGTCGAGAACTTCCCGATCAGCGGGCGCCCGCTCGAGCGCACCCAGATCCGCGCAATGGGCCTGCTGAAAGCAGCGTGTGCGCAGGTCAACAAGGACCTCGGACTCCTCGACGCGGACAAGGCCGACGCAATCATCGCCGCCGCGAACGAGATCGCCGAAGGCAAGCACGACGATCAGTTCCCCATCGACGTCTTCCAGACCGGCTCGGGAACCAGTTCGAACATGAACGCCAACGAGGTCATCGCATCCATCGCGAAGGCCGCCGGTGTGGACGTACATCCCAATGATCACGTCAACATGTCGCAGTCCTCCAACGACACCTTCCCCACCGCCACGCATGTCGCAGCTACCGAAGCAGCGGTCACCGATCTTGTTCCGGCACTGGAACATCTGCATGCTGCGCTTGCCACGAAGGCGACCGAGTGGAAGACCGTCGTCAAATCCGGACGCACCCATCTGATGGACGCTGTGCCGGTCACGCTCGGTCAGGAGTTCGGCGGCTACGCACGTCAGATCGAGGCCGGCATCGAGCGCGTCAACGCAACACTCCCCCGCCTCGGCGAGCTGCCGATCGGCGGAACAGCAGTCGGCACCGGTCTCAATGCTCCGGATGGATTCGGGCCCAAAGTTGTTGCCGAACTGGTCAAGTCGACCGGTGTCGACGCGCTGACTCCGGCGAAGAACAGCTTCGAAGCGCAGGCCGCGCGTGACGGACTGGTCGAGGCATCGGGCGCGCTGCGGACCATCGCCGTCTCACTGACGAAGATTGCCAACGACATTCGGTGGATGGGATCGGGTCCGCTGACCGGACTCGGCGAGATCGCACTCCCTGATCTGCAGCCGGGAAGCTCGATCATGCCCGGAAAGGTGAACCCGGTCCTGCCCGAGGCAACCACTCAGGTTGCGGCTCAGGTGATCGGAAACGACGCCGCCATCGCGTGGGGTGGCGCCGCCGGAGCTTTCGAACTCAACGTCTACATCCCGGTCATGGCCCGCAACCTGCTGGAGTCGTTCACCTTGCTGGCCAACGTCTCTCGACTGTTCGCCGACAAGTGCGTCAGCGGACTGGTCGCGCACGAGGAGCACCTCAAGACACTCGCCGAATCTTCGCCGTCGATCGTGACGCCCCTCAACTCGGCAATCGGTTACGAGGAAGCCGCAGCCGTCGCGAAGCAGGCGCTCAAAGAGAAGAAGACGATCCGTCAGGTCGTCATCGAGCGCGGACTCGTCCCGGACAAGCTGAGCGAGGAAGAACTCGACAAGCGTCTCGACGTTCTGGCGATGGCGAAGGTCAAGGACTGAACAAACAAAAGAGTGGCGGTTTCCACTTCGGAAACCGCCACACTTTTCCCTACACCGTAGTGGTTGCCCGCCACTCGTCGGTGCGATCGGGGCTCGCCTCGGCCAATGCTTTCAGCGTCGCTTCGCGATCGAAATCCTTGCCGTACACGGGAGTTCCCGGCTGCTGACGCCAGGAATCGTCGATCGTTCCCGCATCGACGGGATCGAAGCCCAACTGATTGATCAGATCGAAGACGACCTGCTTGTTCGCGTCGTCGTCGCCGGCGATGGGTAGCGCAATGCGCCCCTCTGCACCTTCGGGAAGCCCCTTCTCGAGGAGATGCTTCCACCAGATTCCGTTGAACGCCTTGAACACCGGTACACCCAGGTGTTCCTGCACCCATCCGCTTTCGGTCTGTCCGTCCTCGATGGCGGCGATCAGACCGTCACGCTGTTGCGGGTAATAGTTGTTGGTTTCGATGACCGGGGCACCTGCGACCGCACCGCTGAGAATCCCCGCCGGTAGATCAACCACGTTCTTCTGCGGAATGCTCACGATGACCAGCTCGGCACCCTCGGCGGCCTCGGTGCTGCGGACTGCCTTCGCACCCGTCTCGGCTTCCAGTTCTGCAAGCGTGTCCGGTGTCCGCGAGTTCGAGACGCGCACGTCGTGACCGAGCGCAGCGAGCCTACGTGTGAGCGTGCCACCGATCTGACCGGCTCCGATGATTCCGATGCGCATGATCCTGCTCCTTCGTCGTGTGGAGTGGCGATCGCGCCACCGCTGCATTCGTCAACGACGAGAACGCACCGGGTCATTCCGCACCGGCCATTTCAACTCCCGTTGATTCAATCGGTTGACGAATCGAGTGCGAGTTTGATGCGAACACTGACCGGGTCGGTCTGCAATCCGCGAAAGGCAGAGGCCGTCAGCGCCGATCTGATCTTCCCCGACGCAAATGTCTTCACCCGCGCCGGCACGTCGTCGTCCGGCATGATCTGGGCCTGTCCGTCCACCCACTCGCCGCGGCGACGGATCCGAACCTTCGGCATCGCAGAGATATTGGCACCCCACCCCGTGCCGGTGCCATGCTGCGCAATGACCCACGCCTCGTCACCGTCGTAGGTGATCGCAACGGGCACTCGGCGGGTCAGACCGGTTCGGCGTCCAACCGTCTCGATCTCGGTCATCAACGACGGCATCAAACCGATCCGATTCAATCCGGTGACCAGCGGATTGGCGAAATACTTCCCGACTGCGACTTCGATTCTTCGTTTTCGTGCAACTGACGTCGGTACCGGCATGTCGTTTCCTCTCCTCCGAAGCTGGTGCTCGAAGCAACAGCTTTATACCGCACGATATAAGCACTGTTCGAGGAGTCTTGCCACCAAGAATCTCCGTCGATACCCACCACCTGCACACAACACTTGACTGTGTCTGTCGGTTACATCTAGTCTCAGATTCGTTCCTATACCGATCGACATACTGGGAGGCAGTGATGAACACACCTCGAGACGCCTCGTTGCCATGACCGGCCCGCAGACGCGTTGTCCGATCGCCGCAGCGCGTCGCAAGTGGGGAGTACCAAGAGAATCAGCGGCACCAGATGATTCGAACAGCACTGCGATTGCATACGATGGCGGGATGGCCGACTCCGATTCCCGCACTCTGATGCTGGTCGGCGCCATCAATGCCTTCCGTGAACACGGGATCGCGACGACCTCGCTCACCGAGATCGTCGAACGCTCGGGAGCTCCCCGCGGGTCGGTGTACCACTACTTTCCCGAGGGCAAAGGACAGCTGGCCGGCGAAGCAGTTGCCTACTTCGGCCGGGGCGTCAGTGCCGCCATCAGTTCGATGATCGCTCAGTCTTCCCCACCGGAGATCATCGACGCGGTTGTCACGATATTTCGAAACAGCTTGGTAGAGAGCGATTTCACCTCCTCCTGTCCGGTCGCAGCCGCGGCAGTGGAGGGCGCGTCGACGCCGGCGGCATTAACTGCTGCGGGCGAATCCTTCACCTCGTGGGAATCGCTTCTCACATCGTTCTTCTGGCAGCAGGGACAGCCGTCCGAGACTGCAGCACAGTGGGCAACCGTCGTGATCGCGTCAATCGAAGGCGCGACGCTGATGGCAAAAGCTCAGCACACCACGGCGCCTCTCGATCGCATCGGCGCTCACCTCAAGGCTCTGGTCTCGGCCCCGAGCTGACCAACCCTCTTTCTTCCAACCGCTGCTGCCGTCCGCGCAGGAGCAGAGATGGCGTACAAACATGTCTCACACACTTGCACCGGCGCCCTCGGCGCCCATGATGACCAAGTCCCGTCGATTCACTGCGCTGATCTTCATCTGCCTCGCCGAACTCCTTGTCGTGCTGGACAACACAGTGGTCAACGTCGCACTGCCGACGATGAGCGTCGACTTGTTCGCCAGCGTCAGCGACCTGCAGTGGATCGTCGACGCGTACACGTTGACCTTCGCCGGGTTCCTACTCACTTTCGGCCACCTGGGTGACCGCTTCGGACGCCGCCGAGTGATGATCATCGGCTTGATCGGCGTCGGTGCGATGTCGCTCGTCGGCGCCTTGGCTTCCAACCTCGAACAGGTGATCATGGCGCGAGCCGCCATGGGTGTCTTTGCCGCAGCTGTCTTTCCGGCTACGTTGGCCATGATCACCAACATCTTCACCGACGCCAGAGAACGAGCCATCGCCATCGCGGCCTGGACCGCAATGGCCGGCTTCGCGATTGCCATCGGCCCGACTGCGGGCGGCTGGCTTCTCGAGCACTTCTCCTGGCACTCGGTGTTCTGGATGAATGTTCCGGCAGCATTGTTGGTCATCGTGGGTGTGCTGCTGGTTGTTCCGGAATCGAAGGCGCTCCACGTCGGCCGATTCGATTTCGTCGGAACAATCTTGTCGCTACTGGGCATCGTCATTCTGGTGTGGACCATCATCGACGCACCACATCGCGGATGGGTGTCGACATTCAGCATCACGGGATACCTCTCTGCGACAGTGTTGTTGGCCGCATTCGTCGCATGGGAACTGCGCACCGACGCGCCGATCCTGAACATGAATCTCTTCCGAATCCGGCGGTTTTCTTTCCCCGCCTTGGCTATTGCTGTCAGCTACTTCAGCATGTTCGGATTCTTGTTCCTGATCACGCAGTACTTCCAGGGCGTTCGGGAGTACTCGCCGCTCGAATTCGGCATCCACTCTTTGCCTTTCGCTGCAGCTGTCGCCGTGGGCGCCCCAGTCGCCACCTTGGCGGCACAGAAACTCGGCACGACTGCAGTGATGGTGTTCGGCCTCCTGGTACTCAGCGGCGGGATGTACCTGGCGGGTCGGACGACCGTCGAGACGCCCTACCTCGGACCCGTCGTGATCTCGATGGTCCTCATGGGTCTGGGCCTCGCAATTGTCCAGGGACCGGCGACCGACTCCATCATGTCCTCGGTGCCCCTCGACGAAGCGGGGGCAGGTTCGGCAGTCAACGACACGACGCGTGAGCTCGGCGGGACCCTGGGCGTCGCCGTCATCGGTTCGATCGTCGCCTCGTACTACACGTCCAAGGTGGCTCCGATCGTCGACGCCATTCCCGACGCCGTGATGTCGGCGCAGGAGAAAGGCTTCGCTCGTGAGTCCGTGCTCAGCGTCATCGAAATCCGCTCCCGCGACATCAGTCCGCTCTTCGAGCAGCAGAAGGACAGTCTGATCTACACGATGAAGACCGCATGCCTGGAAGGCTTCGCCATCGCGTCGTACTTCACGGTCGGAGCAGCATTGATCACCGCTCTGCTGGTCGCGTTGTTGCTCCCTTGGAAGCCGGTCACGGAAGGCTCCATTCTCGGCAGTCTGACAACCAAGACCCCGAAGTAGCTACAAGGTTTCCCGATTTGTCCCAATATCAGCCCGCCGTTCCCCGATACTGGATTGACCGAGTGGTACCGACGACAACCCTGCTAGGGAGAATCTCGTGTCCATCACCAGTAGAAACAGCTCGCGACTGTCGGCAGCGGCGGTTCCGGTAGTACTGACGGTCGCCCTGCTCGCCGGATGCTCGTCCGATTCAGACACCACCTCGGCGCCCGGGCCGGTCGTCAGCGACGCCAGCCCGGGTCTCGACGCCGGGGTGCCGATCCCGGACGGGCAAATCGACGACGCGGTCGGGAAGCTCGACGGCCTCGCGAACGACCTCTTGGCAAGTTCCGGTGTTCCCGGCATGGCGGTGGCCGTGGTGCACGGAGGTAAGACTGTGTACGCGAAGGGATTCGGGGTTCGCGAGTTGGGTAAGAGCGCCACCGTCGATGCCGACACCGTGTTCCAACTGGCATCGGTGTCGAAATCGGTCGGGGCCACGGTGGTCGCCCACGAAGTCGGAATCGGGACCGTCGACTGGGACACTCCGGTGATCTCGAAACTGCCGGGGTTTGCGCTTGCCGATCCGTGGGTGACCGACCACCTCACGATCTCCGATCTCTACACGCATCGGTCGGGGTTACCGGACCACGCCGGCGACGGGCTGGAGGACCTGGGCTACAACCGGGCTCAGGTACTCGAAAAACTTCGCCAACTACCGCTCAATCCATTCCGAATCACATACGAGTACACGAACTTCGGCGTCACAGCCGGTGCAGAGGCCGTTGCAGCCGCGGCGGGCACCGATTGGGAAACGCTGTCGCAGAACACGATCTACGGTCCGCTCGGTATGACTTCGACGTCTTCGCGGTTCGCCGATTACCAAGCCCGAGAAAATCGAACAGTCGGCCACATCCTCGAAGACGGAAAGTACAAGGTAGGGCCGGTTCGGGACGCCGACGCCCAATCCCCCGCCGGTGGAGTCAGCTCCTCGGTGAACGACATGGCCAAGTGGTTGGACATGGTGCTGTCTGGCGGTCGGTATCAGGGGCAGCAGGTCGTTCAGACGGAGGCGCTCGTGCCCGCAGTCAACCCGGAAATCGTCTCGCGCCATGCGCAGGAAATCGGGGAACGCTCCGGCTTCTACGGCTACGGGTTCAACGTTTCCGACAGCGCGGCAGGCCGTGTGACCGCCAGCCACTCCGGCGCCTTCCTGCTCGGTGCCGGGACCAATTTCGTGACGATTCCCTCCGCTGACGTCGGCATAGTCGTTCTGACCAACGGCACGCCCACCGGCGTCGCAGAGACCTTGACCGCCGAATTCGCCGATCTGGTGCAGTTCGGGAAGATCACCCGCGAGTGGCGCCCGCTGTACGAAGCGTCCTTTGCCTCACAAGCCGACCCTGAGGGCGAACTTGCCGGGAAGACGCCGCCGGCCTCCCCCGCTCCCGCGCCACCGACAGACCAATTGACCGGCGACTACGGCAATCCGTACTGGGGTCCCGCGCTCGTGACGCAGCAGAACGGTGCGCTGACCTTGACCATGGGTCCCGCGGCCGCGACGTACCCTCTGACCCACTGGGACGGAAACACCTTCACGTTCCCGCTCAGCGGCGAGAACGCACCGGCCGGGACGGTCTCGAAGGCCACCTTCGACGGAAACTCGCTAACCTTGGAGTACTTCGATCACGATCATCTCGGTACCTTCATCCGGGCAACACCGGCCGAATAATCAGCCAAGGACACCCCATGAGTAGTTCGACAGCCACGGTGAACGCAATGTTCGCGGCCCTCACCGATTTCGACGTGGACGCCGCAGCCGAATTGATGACAGACGACATCGTCTGGCAGAACGTCTCGCTCCCCACCCTGCGAGGCAAGAAGACCGTCGTGCGAGCGCTTCGTCTGGTCACCAAGCCTTCACTGAAATTCGAGGCGGAGATGCACCACATCGTCGGCGACGAGTCCACGGTGCTCACCGAACGCACCGACATCCTCACCGTCGGACCGCTGCGCATCGAGTTCTGGGTATGCGGAACTTTCGAACTGCGCGACGGCAAGGTCTGCGTCTGGCGGGACTACTTCAGTCTGCGAGACGTCGCGTGGGGCGTGGTGACCGCGGTCGGCCGCGCAGTCGTCGGGACCGGGACACGAAGTAGGCTTGCTCCGGCCTGAAATCACCTGCCGAAAGCGAGCGAACCTGCCATGTCCGAAAACACCACGCCTGACTCCTTCGACGCCGGATTGGCTGTGCGCACCGAAGTCATGGGGGCCGATTTCGTCGACGCCGCCTTCGAGCGCACCCGGGGAACGGACAGCGAAGAACTGCAGAACTTCGTGACGGCCAACGTCTGGGGTTCGGTATGGACGCGTCCCGGACTCGATCGCCGCAGTCGCAGTCTGATCAATCTGGGGATGCTGATCGCGCTGCGCGCCGAGAACGAACTCAAAGGCCACGTACGTGGGGCATTGCGAAACGGCTTGACGCGCACCGAGATCGTCGAAACCGTGATCCACGCGAGCGCGTATTGCGGCGCTCCGGCCGGACTGGCGGCGATGCGTGTGGTGCAGGAAGTTCTCGACAACGAACTGGGACCGCTGCAAAACTGAACAACTTCAAACCCAGGCATCTCCCCGTGCAGACCGAAGTCCGCACGGGGAGATCACTTCTCAGGAAGTGGGGCCGAACTCCTCGAGCATGTCGGTCACCAACTCGGCGATCGGCGAACGCTCACTGCGCGTGAGTGTGATGTGCGCAAAAAGCGGGTGCCCCTTGAGCTTCTCGATGACGGCCGCAACTCCGTCGTGCCTGCCCACTCGCAGGTTGTCACGCTGCGCGACGTCGTGCGTGAGGACCACTCGCGAGCCGGTTCCCAGACGAGAAAGCACTGTCAGCAGAACATTTCGTTCGAGCGACTGCGCTTCGTCGACGATCACGAACGAATCGTGCAGCGACCGACCGCGAATATGCGTCAGCGGCAACACTTCCAGCATTCCGCGGGCGAGAACCTCCTCGAGAACCTCTGGCGAGGCCAACCCGTCGAGAGTGTCGAAAACGGCCTGAGCCCACGGGCCCATCTTCTCGCTCTCACTACCGGGAAGGTAGCCGAGTTCTTGTCCGCCAACGGCATACAACGGACGGAAGACGACAACCTTGCGCTGAGTGCGGCGCTCGAGAACCGCTTCAAGACCTGCCGTCAGAGCCAAGGCCGACTTACCGGTGCCCGCCTTACCACCGAGAGAGATGATGCCGATGCTCTCGTCCATGAGGAGATCGAGCGCAATGCGCTGCTCGGCGGAGCGGCCGTGCAACCCGAACGCCTCGCGCTCACCGCGCACCAACTGGATGCGCTTGTCGGGAGTCACCCGACCGAGGGCGCTCGACGAACCACCGAGCAGGCGAAGACCCGTGTGACACGGCAGATCTCGCGCTTCGTCGAGGTCCAGGAAACCCTCGTTGAACAGCTCGTCGATGTCCGTCGAGGCGACGTCCAGCTCAGTCATGCCCGTCCATCCGGAGGGCACGACGTCGTGAGCGTGGTACTCGTCGGCAGGTAGTCCCACCGCGCCTGCCTTCACACGAAGCGGAATGTCCTTGCTGACGAGGACCACATCCTTGCCCTCCGCAGCAAGATTCAGCGCACACGCCAGAATCCTCGAATCGTTACTGTCCGTGCGGAATCCGACGGGCAGGACCGCAGGGTCGGTGTGATTGAGTTCGACCTGCAGTGTCCCGTTCTCGGTGCCGATCGGCACCGGACGGTCGAGGCGGCTGTATTCGATCCGTAGATCGTCGAGCATGCGGAGCGATTCTCGGGCGAACCATCCCAGTTCGTGGTGGTGCCGTTTGCCTTCGAGTTCACTGATCACGACCAGTGGGAGTACCACGTGGTGTTCGGCGAATCGAGTGACAGCCCATGGATCGGACAGTAGTACCGAGGTATCCAAGACGTACGTGCGAAGTGCATCTCCCGAATGATTCCCGGCTGATTGATCAGCCCGGGCCGAGTGGGCAGAGACGGAGCGTGATGCAGTCACGTTGGGCTCCTAGGTCTGCGCGGCACCCGCGCAAACTCAGCTCGCTGGGCCGGACGGCTCTGGTGTCAGGTGACGCTGTGTCAGCTGAAACAAGGGCCGGGCGCCGGCCCTCTCGTACTGAGTGTTTCAGTCACGATCAGAACCTCCCGCACAAGTAACTTCTGGTTACTCGTTACTGCCGACGGTACTGCGGATCGGACACTCGCGCCACGGAACGAGCCGCACATCTGGTGAACGCCAGGTAACAAAATGCCACTCGTGTGATTCGGCGTCACTCAGGACTCGATCAGACCCCACTTGGCGGCGCGCACCGCTGCCTGAACCCGCGAATTGGTTCCGGTCTTGACGAAGATGTTCTCGAGATGGGTGGCGACGGTGCGACGGCTGACGAACAACTCCTCGGCGATCTCGACATTGCCCGCGCCCCTGGCCACCAATTGCAGTACTTGAATCTCCCGTGGGCTCAGATGGACACGATCGAGCGCCACCTGGTCCCCCACGACGCGCGAGCAGGCTGCGCTGGACGCCGCCACCACCTCCCGTACGCGATCGACGACGCCGGAATCCGCGAAGCTCATGTGCAGCAATCCGGTCACCTCACGGCCGGAGAACCCCAATGCGACCGAGGCACCCTCGGCGTACCCGGACGGCCGCAGAACATCGGTAACCATCTCGACCTGCTCGAATCGTGGCACGTCCTGCCAGAACACGGGCACGCCCGAAGCCTCGCGAATGATGCCGAAGAGATTGCGATCGGCGACGAAGTCGTCGAGCAGGAACTCGAGCACCCTGGCGTCGTATCCGGAACTCGCCAGAGCCCGATGCCGTCCGCTCGACGGGTCCCGGTACGTGACCGCCGCAGCCGAGTACGCGAGTCCACGTGCGCGGAGTTCTTCGGCGCACAGGCCGAGAATGCCGTATGCCCCGGCCGCCGGCGATCGCGGCGCGAACATGTCAGGTCCAGCGCCGCGATCAGGCAGTACAGACGTCATCACACCAATCTAGCCAATCGTGTGAGCTAGGCCACCACCAGTGAACCGGCCGGCTTCCTGTCCGCCCACGGACGCACCGCTTCGAAGTTCGCGGCAGTCCGCAGGACCAGTGCGTCCTGGCGGTGGCGTGCGGCGATCTGCAGCCCCACCGGTCGACCGTCGGCGGTGAATCCGGCCGGCACGGTGATCGCGGGGTTGTTGAGCATGTTGTACGGGTAGGTGAAGAGCCAATCGAGCAACTGCTCACGCAACGACGCACCTTCGAGCCACGACGGCGCGAACTGACTGAGCGGGAACGTGGCCGAAGCCAAGGTCGGCGAGACCAACACGTCGTAGTCGTTCATGAACGCGGTCCACGTGTCCCACATGACGCCGCGGAATGCGTCGGCCCGCCCGACGTCGACACCGGTGAGCCGCTCGGCCTCGTGCATGATCTCGATCAGGTTGTCGTCGACCTCGCCGCGCTGGTTCTCCCAGTCGAGCAAGTCGTATTCGGAAGCGAAACCGGGAACCCAGATGCCGTTCCACATCGACTCCGACGGATTTCCCCACTGCGGGGTCGCCTCGGTGATCCGGGCACCCAATTCCTCGAATGCCGACAACGCGTCGAGACACACCGCCAGCACCTCCGGATCAACATGGCCGAGACCGAGATTCGTCGACCACGCCACGCGAAGGCCCTTCACGTCGCCCTTCGAGGCTTCGACGTACGAGGTCTCGGCACGCTCGATCGAGAGCGGGTCCGCATTGTCCGGCCCGGCCATGATGTCGAGCATCAGCGCGTTGTCGGCAACAGTCCGGGTGATCGGACCGTGATACGCCCAGTTGTAGAAGCGCCCGGCCAGGATGGTCTGCGGGATGACGCCGGTGGTCGGCTTCAACCCGACGACCCCGCAGAGCGCCGACGGGATACGCACCGATCCCGCGCCGTCACTGCCCTCGGCGAGTGGCCCGAGGCCTGCAGCCACGGCAGCCGACGCACCGCCACTGGACCCGCCCGCGCTGTTGCCGAGCTTCCACGGGTTGTGCGTCGGCCCGTACAGGTGGTTGTCCGTGCCACCGTAGTAACCACTTTCGGGAGTGTTCGTCTTTCCCAGGAACAGTCCGCCGGCGCCTCGCAGCCTGTCCACGACGACGGCATTTCCCGTCGCGATGTTGTCGGCCATCGGCTTCATCCCGAACGTGGTCGGCAGCCCGTCGACTGCCGTCAGATCTTTGATCGTGAACGGAACGCCGTGCAGCGGGCCGAGTTTCTCGCCCGCTTCCTGTTGCCGTGAGAGTTCGGCCGCATCGCGCGTCACCTGCTCGCGATCGAACTGCACTATCGCGTTGATCGACGGATTGACGGCGTCGACGCGCTGGATCATCGCTTCGGCAATCTCGTTGGGCGAGAGACTGTTCGACGCGACCGACGCCGCCATCTCGGTAGCGGAGAGCCAATGCAGATTCTGTTCGGTCATGGGGTTTCCTTCGCCGGAGGGGTGATGCTCTCAGGCTAGGAAGCGCCGAACTCGGCCACCATCGGTCATGTGACCGATGCCACAATCCGCGACTGGCAAAAAACCAGCGGCCCGGCCCCTCGAAAGGGACCGGGCCGTCGGTGAAGGAATACCTAGACGTTCTTGCTGAGCAGGCCCCAGTTCTCGAGACCGTCGTACAGCGGAAGGTCGAGGGCGAGCTTGGCGACGCGCGCACGCAGCGCCGGCAGATCCGCGTTGCCGGCCAGAGCGGTACCGATGATGTCGGCGACCTCGGTGAACTCGGCATCGCCGAATCCGCGAGTGGCCAACGCTGCGGTACCGATACGCAGACCGGAGGTGGTCATCGGCGGGCGGGGATCGAACGGAACAGCGTTGCGGTTGACCGTGATGCCGATTTCGTGCAGAAGGTCCTCACCCTGCTGGCCGTCGAGCTGCGAGTTACGCAGGTCCACGAGCACGAGGTGGACGTCAGTGCCGCCGGTCAGGACGCTGATGCCCTGGTCTGCGACGTCCTTGTTGCCCAGACGCTCGGCAAGGATGCGCGCACCGGAAAGGGTGCGTGCCTGACGATCCTTGAACTCTTCACCGGCAGCGATCTTGAAGGTGACTGCCTTGGCCGCGATGGCGTGCATGAGCGGTCCACCCTGCTGACCGGGGAAGACAGCGGAGTTGAGCTTCTTGGCCCACTCTTTCTTCGCCAGGATCAGGCCCGAACGCGGACCACCGAGGGTCTTGTGGACGGTCGAGGAGACGACGTCTGCGTACGGGACGGGCGACGGGTGCAGGCCTGCCGCAACCAGTCCGGCGAAGTGAGCCATGTCCACCCACAGGTACGCCCCGACCTCGTCGGCGATCGCACGGAACGCCGCGAAGTCCTGCTGACGCGGGTACGCGGACCAGCCGGCAACGATGACCTTCGGCTTCTCGGCGAGGGCGATCGAGCGCACCTCGTCCATGTCGATGCGGTGATCTTCCTTGCTGACGCCGTAGGACGCGACGTCGTACAACTTGCCGGAGAAGTTGAGCTTCATGCCGTGCGTGAGGTGACCGCCGTGTGCAAGGTCGAGGCCGAGCAGCTTCTCACCCGGGTTCATCAGTGCCATCAGAACAGCAGCGTTGGCCTGTGCGCCCGAGTGCGGCTGAACGTTCGCGAACTCTGCACCGAAGAGTTCCTTCGCACGGTTGCGCGCCAGATCCTCGATGACGTCGACGTGCTCGCAACCGCCGTAGTAACGACGCCCCGGGTAGCCCTCGGCGTACTTGTTGGTCAGGACGCTGCCCTGAGCCTGCAGAACCGAGCGGGGAACGAAGTTCTCCGACGCGATCATCTCGAGCGTGTCGCGCTGACGAGCCAATTCACCAGCCATCGCCTCGGCGACTTCGGGGTCGAGTTCGGCGAGTGATGCAGAGTTGACGTCGGAGCCGGGCACAGCGGTCATCGAGGAATCTCCAAGCTGGATGCGGAAACGAATGCGTCCAGTCTACGAAGTTCGCTCCCGCCGTCTCCACCCGGCACTAGGCAGCACGCAGAGAGCTGGGGACCAGCGGCTCGTCGAGCAGCCTGCGGAAGCGTTCGGTGCGCTCCGCGCCCACCGGCACCTCGTCCAGCCAGCCCCCGAGCAGCCGGTATCCCTCGACATACGTGCTGGTGTATGCCCGCCACAGCGGCGAAGACAGGAACTTGAGCGATTGGCGAGCGCGTTCCGGCGTCGACAGCGACCACCGTTCGAGGAACAGCGCCACGTCGTCGAGGCTGCGCCCCTCGTCGTGCAACATCAGCGCCGCATCCTGCCGGACACTCAGCAGTTGCCCCGACGCGGCGGAGAGCCGTTGCGCCTTTTCCCCGTCGAAAGACAAGCCGAGGTCGGCGTAGATGTCCTGCGCCCACAAACCCCAGTCCGGGCCGACAATCGCTTCCAGCGCCAAATCCGCGAGGCCTTCGGCCATGATGCACTGCGGCGTGTTGACCAGGAACAGTGTCTGCTCGAGCTGGCCCGAACCGACCAGACCGGCTTCCTTACGGCAATGCTCGGTGTGATGGCCGGGGTAGGACTCGTGCGCGATCAGCCGCGGCAGGTTGGCCATGAACTGCGGCAGATCCGAATTGATCGCAACCTTGGAGCGGTAGTCACCGAGGTAGTAGTTGAAGCCGGACCACGGCTTGTCCCCCACCACTTCGTATTCGACGGTTTCCGACGCGGGAAGCCCGAACGTGCCGCGGACCAGATCGCGCAGCGCACTCGACATTGCCTCGACGCACTCGTTCAGTTTCGCCGCGGGGATCTCGTCGTCCTTGCGATGGGCCTGCACCCGCTGCGCCAGCGGTCCCGGACCGGGCAGAACTTCACCCATCAACCGGTGAGCGTCGCTGTAGGCGTCCTCGTTTCCCTTCTCGATTCGGACGTCGAAGTACGCCTCGACCTCGTCCACGAAGCCGATGTCCTCACCCGCGAACTTGCGCCCGGAGCATTCCAGGGCGCGAAGGTGTACGTCGACGAAGTGGGAGCGTTCGGCATTCAGACCACTTCCGGCCAACTCGCCCCGCAATTCACGTGCCGTGCGGGCAAGTTCACGCGGATCGGGCTTCGGGGCGCTCTCGATCTGCTTACGCAGCACCGGGTCACCGGTGAACGCGTCGACGAACCCGTCTTCGAGACGGTCGAAACCCAGTCCGAGCAGCAGGTATTGGCGAACAAGTGTGTCTGGATCCATAACCACCGAGCCTAGTCGCTCGCTCCGGAATGCCACCCGGCGAAAGTCCCGGACGTGGCACCGAGCACAATCCGACTATGCACTCGGATCGTGCGCACACGCGCCTGGCTTGCTCGCATAGCTGTTTCGTCCGCCGGGCCCCGGGTTCACTACGTGCCGGTGAGCTGGGCTGATGGCGCGCACCAACGAATCGAGTCCCTACGTCGAGTTCGACCGCAAGCAGTGGCGGACACTGCGTAAGTCGACGCCACTGGTGTTGACCGAGGACGAGTTGTACGGCTTGCGTGGTCTCGGCGAGCAGATCGATCTCGAAGAAGTTGCCGAGGTTTATCTCCCCCTCGCACGTCTGATCCACCTACAGGTAGCGGCACGCCAACGACTGTTCGCGGCCACCGCGACCTTCCTCGGCGAGAAGCATCCCGACCGTCAGGTGCCCTTCGTCATCGGCGTCGCCGGTTCGGTCGCGGTCGGAAAATCCACGACTGCTCGTGTGCTGCAAGCTCTCCTGGCCCGCTGGGATCACCATCCGCGCGTCGACCTCGTCACCACGGACGGATTCCTCTATCCGACCAAGGAACTCCAGCGTCGGGGCATCATGCACCGCAAGGGTTTTCCCGAAAGCTACGATCGCCGCAAGCTGTTGCGCTTCGTCACCGAAGTCAAGTCCGGGGCGGAAGAGGTAGCGGCGCCGGTCTATTCGCATACGTCGTACGACATCATCCCGGGCCAGTACCACCTGATCCGCCAGCCCGACATCCTCATCATCGAGGGCCTCAACGTCCTGCAGACCGGCCCGCGTCTGATGGTCTCCGATCTGTTCGACTTCTCGATCTACGTCGACGCCCGCATCGAGGACATCGAAGCCTGGTACATCCAGCGGTTCCTCGCGCTACGCAACACGTCGTTCGCCGATCCGAACGCCCACTTTCACCACTACTCCGGCCTCTCCGACCGTGACGCGACCATCGCGGCGAAGGAGATCTGGAACTCGATCAACCACCCGAACCTGGTGGAGAACATTCTCCCCACCCGCCCCCGCGCAACCCTGGTGCTGCGCAAGGACGCCGATCACACGATCAACCGGCTGCGGCTGCGCAAGCTCTGAGACGGCTCAGGCACCGAACCGGCGGTGGCGCGCCGCGTAATCGCGCAATGCTCGAAGAAAGTCGACTCGACGGAACTCGGGCCAGTACGCCTCGGTGAACCAGATCTCCGAATAGGCGCTCTGCCACAACAGGAATCCGGAGAGCCGCTGCTCCCCGGAGGTGCGGATCACCAGATCCGGATCGGGCTGTCCCGACGTGTACAGATGCCCGTCGATGCCGTCGACCGTGACGGCCTGGATCAGTTCGTCTCCGCTCAGGCCCGCACCGATCTTGTCGCGCAGGAGCGATTGGACGGCGTCGGCGATCTCCTGACGCCCGCCGTATCCGATCGCGACGTTGACATGTGTCCCGGTTCGGCCGCTCGTCCCCGCCGCCGCTTCCCGCAAGCGCCTGGACTGCTCGGGAGGCAGAAGATCGAGAGCCCCGACGATCTGCACACTCCAGTTCTTGCCGGGCCCGGAGATCTCTTCGACGACGTCGGTGATGATTTCGAGGAGGGTGTCGAGCTCTTCCGGCTCGCGGCGCAGGTTCTCGGTCGAGAGCAGGTAGATGGTTGCCATCTCGATTCCGGCGGCGTCGCACCACTCGAGCAATTCGGCAATTTTGAGCGCGCCCATGCGGTGCCCGTGACTGACATCGGTGAAGCCGTTCTCGCGAGCCCATCGCCGATTTCCGTCACACATCACGGCTACGTGCCGTGGGTGCGCGAGACCGTCGAGATGACTGAGGAGTCGTCGCTCGTAGATGCTGTACAGCAGTCCGCGCAGATTCACCGTGACATCACCATGGTGTCAAAGACTACGCCCGGCAGTGACAGGCACATGCGAGCGCCGTCACGGTTTTTGTACGCGTGGAAAACCCGCAGGTAGGTTATGCTACTGATGCGTAACCTACGGTACCGTAGGTTACGCGGTTCGCAACAGTACGGAACGAGAGGGGTTGCACATGACGGCATTCGGGCTCGACGAGCTTCCGGTCAAACCACGCATGCGCGGTTGGATCCATCTGTGGGCGCTCGGTGTCTCCGTCGTCGCAGGCATCGTTCTCGTCTCCGTAGCCGGCGCTCAGGTCGGCGCCAAAGCGGCTTGGGCAACCGCGATCTACAGCGTCACGATCTGCGGCCTCTTCGGCATCAGTGCGACGTATCACCGCATCCAGTGGCAGACGGTCAAGGGCCGTACGTGGATGAAGCGTGCGGACCATTCGATGATCTTTCTCTTCATCGCCGGCAGCTACACACCGTTCGCCATGCTCGGCCTCCCGACTCACACCGGCAAGATCATCCTCGCGATCGTGTGGGCAGGCGCGCTCGCCGGCGTCGCACTCAAGATGCTCTGGCCCACCGCCCCGAAATGGGTGGGAGTCCCGCTCTACCTGCTCCTCGGTTGGGCGATCGTTCCCGTGGTCGGTGAACTGACGCACCAGGTCGGTGTGGCGCCTATGGTGCTGCTGCTCGTCGGCGGAATCTTCTACAGCGTCGGCGCAATTCTGTACGCGACGAAATGGCCAAACCCGTGGCCCACGACGTTCGGGCATCACGAGTTCTTCCACGCCGCGACGGTCGTCGCAGCGATCTGCCACTACATCGCGGTATGGCTCGTCGTGTTCAACTGACTCGCCAGTTCCACCACCGTCGTCACCGGCCGATCACACACGAATCCCCGACAGATGTACGCGGCTTCACCTCCGTCGACGAGGGGTCGATCTGCAAGCAGCGGTGAAGAATCCGGCGCTCCGCCGACAACCACTGCACCACCCGGGGCAAGCCGCCGGGCATCGGCCAACAGCGAACCTTCCCCGACGACGGCCACCTGTATCGGACCACGCAACGACGCTTCCGCCACCGCGAGCCAGTGCCCCGCCGACCGAGGCGCACGCTCGAGCGGCAGCGTGGCCCTCGCCAGCGCGTCCGCCGCGGCCTGGGCGTAACGAGAAGAGCGCTCGGCATCGGTCAACGCCGCTGCGGTCAACAGAGCCTCCGCGACGCTCGACGCACCGGACGGCGTCGCGCCGTCCAACGGGTCTCGGGGCCGAGTCACGAGCGACTCCGCGAAATCGGCCGTGTCGAACCAGCTTCCCGGCTCGGACGGATCAGCGAAGTGGTCGACAGTGACGTCGAGCAACTGCTGCGCCGCATCGAGCCACCGCGCCAATCCCGTTGCCTGGTATAGAGCCAGGAGGCCGGTGGCCAACATTGCGTAATCCTCGAGCACGCCCGTCGGGGCGCCGACAGCCCCGCCGAGGGAAGCGCGACGCAAGTGACCGTCCACCAGGTGAAGGTCGAGAAGAGCGCCTGCGCACTCGGCCGCCGCGGTGATCCAGTCGGGTCGGTCCAGGGCAAGTCCGGCTTCCGTCAAGGCCGTGACGGTCAGCCCGTTCCAGGCCGTCACCACCTTGTCGTCGCGGCCGGGCTGTGGACGCTGAGCCCGGACGGCGCGTAGAGCGTCGGAGATCGTCTGCCAGCGCGACCAGTCGTCGGGGTCACGGAGCAACTGCAGTACCGACGCACCCTCTTCGAAGGTTCCGGTATCGGTGACCCGGAACAACTCCGACGCCCACTGCCCGTCCTCCGCGCCGAGTACCTCGACCAGCTGCGTCGGCGTCCATACGTACGTGAGGCCTTCGACGCCGTCGGTGTCGGCATCGAGAGCCGAAGCGAAGCAACCGTTCTCGGTCAGCAGATCGGAGAGCAGGAACCTTGCGGTCTCCTCGGTGACGCGAGTGGCGAGGTCCGATCCGGTGCGCCGCGCCCAGTGCGCGTAGAACCGCAGGAGCAGCGCATTGTCGTAGAGCATCTTCTCGAAGTGCGGAACCACCCACTCGGCATCGACCGAGTACCGCGAGAAACCGCCACCCAACTGGTCGTAGATCCCGCCACGTGCCATTGCTTCGGCGGTGCGCTCGATGCCGCCGAGGATCTCGCCCGAACCCGTTCGCTCGTACTGTCGGAGCAGCCCCTCCAGTAGTGCCGACGGTGGAAACTTCGGTGCCCCACCGAATCCCCCGCGCGGGACGTCCTCGTCGCCGAGGATCGACCGACCCGCCGCGTTCAGCAGCTCGGCGTCGATGGGTGCTCCGCCGTACGGAATCCCGCCCGACGCGCGCTGAAGTTCCGTGACGATCGACTGTGCCGCGTTGTCGACCTCGTCGCGCCGATTCGTGAAGGTGTCGGCTATCGCTTCGAGAAGCTGTGTGAACGAAGGCATTCCGCCGCGAGGCGTCGGCGGGTAGTACGTGCCGCAGTAGAACGGTGAACCGTCGGGAGTCAGGAAACAGGTCATGGGCCAGCCGCCCTGGCCGGTCATCGCAACCGTCGCATTCATGTAGACGGCGTCGATGTCGGGACGTTCTTCTCGGTCCACCTTCACACAGACGAAGTTCGCGTTCATGACGGCCGCGATCTCGTCGTTCTCGAACGACTCGTGCGCCATGACGTGGCACCAGTGGCACGCCGAGTATCCGATCGAGAGGAGGATCGGCACGTTGCGCTCGCGCGCCCACTCCATCGCTTCTTCGCCCCACTGTTGCCAGTGGACCGGATTGTCGGCGTGCTGACGCAGGTAAGGGCTCGAGGACCCACCCAGGTTGTTCCGCATCCGTGGGTCCATCGCCGCTACCTCGTTCGTCTCAGGATTCTTGCTTGGGCTTCTTCTCGGTAGAGACGTTGGGTTCCGCCGGGCTCGGAGCAGTGATAGCTCCCCGGTCGGTGCCTTCGTCTGCCTGCTGATCGAGTTCGGGATGATCCGGTTCGAACGTCTCCGGCAGCTTCTTGAGCTGGCGGTTCATCGACCGAACCAGGAGGATCACACCGATGAGCAGCGCAAGAATCACCAGCAGGCCGACCGGAGACGACTTTCCGAACTCCGGGCCGGATGGGTTACTCGGGGTCTGAGCAAGAAATTGTGTGGTGCCGAGAACTACCTCGGCGGACAGAGCATTCACTTCTGAGCGTCCTCTTCGAGACCTGCGAACAGGTCGGTTTCCGGAATGGACGTGGTGACCCGCGTCTTGGCGAGCTCGAATTCCTCGGTGGGCCAGATCTTCTGCTGAATGTCGAGCGGCACAGCGAAGAACGAACCGTTGGGATCGATCTGCGTCGCGTGTGCGCGCAGAGCATCGTCACGCTGGGGAAAGTAGTCGCCGCACGTGACCTGAGTGGTCACCCGGACCATCATGTCGCCGCGTTCGGTCTTCCACTTCTTGAGCCAGTCCGCCATCGGGAACGGCTCTCCGCGACGCTCGTACTCCTCCTGGAAGAGTTCGAGGCGCTTACGGATGAATCCGTGCGAGTAGTAGACCTTCTTGATTTCCCACGGCTGACCGTCCTCGGGGAAGTACTCGGGATCGGCGGCGGCTTCGTAGGCTGCCATCGTCACCTCGTGGCACCGGATGTGATCCGGGTGCGGGTATCCGCCGTTCTCGTCGTACGTCGTGACGACGTGGGGACGGAACTCGCGAATCACCTTGACCAGAGCGCGCGTCGACTCTTCGAGCGGAACGAGGGCGAAGCACCCTTCGGGCAGCGGCGGAAGAGGGTCGCCCTCGGGAAGCCCGGAATCGACGAAACCGAGCCAGCGCTGCTTCACGCCCAGGATGCGAGCGGCCTCGGCCATCTCCTCCTGGCGAACTTCGCTGATTCGATCGCGGACACCGGGAACGTCCATGGCCGGGTTGAGAATGTCGCCACGCTCACCCCCGGTGAGCGTCAGGACCATCACTTCGTGGCCTTCGGCTGCATAACGGGCGGTGGTGGCCGCACCCTTGCTCGACTCGTCGTCGGGATGGGCATGGACGGCCATGAGCCGGAATCCGCTCACGTGTTCGTTCACCTCAACTTCACCTGTAGCCGTTGCCGGCAGTTCACCTGTAGCCGTCACCGGCAGTTCACCTGTAGCCGTCACCGGCAGTCTTCGAATCACACGCTGTGCACCGCTCGGATTACTCCGGGCCGTTGCCGTCAAACGTACCGACTGCCGACAAACCTACCGACGGCGCGACGGGATACGTCCTCTATAGTTCCACCCGAGAGTTCCTGGCGCAGCCGTGACCCCTTCGGTAATCCGGCGGGACACAGTCAGTTGCTGCACGACACGCGAACTCGAGTCTTCGAGAGCAGAGTGATGAGCAAACCGCTTCCCCAAGATCGGTACCCGAGCACAACTCGCACGGGCAGTCCCCGCAAGTGGATGGTGTGGGCTCTGACCGCTCTCGTCATCGTCGTAGGCGGCGGAATCGCGTACTACGCGTACGGAAAATTTGCGGTCAAGGAAATCGAGACCGAGACCATCTCGTTCGACATCGCCAACGACTCCACGGTGAAGATCCGTTTCACCGTCACACGCGACGACTCGTCGCGTGAAGCGATGTGCATCGTGCGCGCACGCTCGAAGGACGGCTCCGAAACCGGTCGACGTGAGGTCTACGTCCCGTCGTCGGAACATCAGACCCTCGAGTTCAACACCGAGGTCAAGACGTCCCAGCCGCCAGGCATGGCCGACGTCTACGGCTGCAGCTTCGACGTTCCGGAGTACCTGACCAAGAGCTGACCTCGGAACGCACCCACCCTGCCGGACGTTTGACGCCGGACAGGGCGGGTAGTCATGCGTGATAGAATTGCCCGATACACGGTTCCGGGTGGAACCGTGTATTGCTGCATTGACGCAAGGTTTGACGGCAAGGTTGCATCCCTGGTGGTGCTTCTGTGTCGTTGTTCGCTGCTGTTGCAGCGATCGTCGAGGGAGCCCCCGGCTCCGACTACTAGGGAGTGATCGAGATGACCGAGACCCAGGTGACCTGGCTTACCCAGGAATCACATGACAGGCTCAAGAACGAACTCGACCAGCTCATCGCCAATCGCCCGGTCATCGCCGCCGAGATCAACGAGCGTCGCGAAGAGGGCGACCTGAAGGAGAACGGCGGCTACCACGCTGCCCGCGAAGAGCAGGGTCAGCAGGAAGCCCGCATTCGCCAGCTCCAGGAGCTGCTGAACAGCGCAAAGGTCGGCGAGGCCCCCACTCAGTCCGGTGTCGCACTGCCCGGATCCGTAGTCAAGGTCTACTACGACGGCGACGAGAGTGACACCGAGACGTTCCTGATCGCTACCCGCGAAGAAGGCGCACGTGACGCCAAGCTCGAGGTCTACTCGCCGAACTCACCGCTGGGCGGCGCGCTGCTCGAAGCCAAGGTCGGCGACACGCGTGAGTACAACCTGCCCAACGGCAGCACCATGAAGGTCACGCTGCTGAGCGCGGAGCCTTACCACAGCTGATCGGCTGTACCAGCTCTGAAAAGAAGCGGCCCCCCCCGCGGTGGGGGGGGGGGTTGTGGTGTGGTGTGTGGTGGGGGGGGGGTTTGTTTGACTTTTTCCACCCTGGGTTCTTATAGTTTCTTGTGTGGGGTGGGGGGGGGGCTGTGTGTTTATAAACAAAAACTAAAACCC
>NZ_JAMSKS010000032.1:0-56660 GCF_024436645.1 Rhodococcus sp. T9N
CGTACCCACCGGGGCCGGCTCCGAGGACAACGACGTCATAGTGTGAGGTCACGATTCACCAGGGTAGTCCTGCATCGTTTCGCTGTCCCCAGATGGTCGTATTACCCGTCGGTAGCCCACACTTCTCGGGCAACTCGGGCGAAATTTCCGCCGTACACGGCCTCGATCGACGGCTCGTCGAAGCCCCGCTCACGCAATACCTGATCAAGTGTCAGCACCTCCTCCGGAGGAGTCCACTGCAGTGGCCCCCACGCGGTGTACGCCTCGGAGAACGACGACGGGTTCTGCTCGATCTCTTCGCGGAAGTCGTCGGCGTCGAAGGAGAAGTCGGAGCCGATCCCGACATGATCGATGCCGACGAGTCCCACAGCCTCTTCGATGTGGTCGGCCATCGCGGACAGCCGAGCCTGGTCGTCATCCGGTCCGTTGACGCCGAGGAATATGCCGACGCCGTTGATCCCGATGACGCCGCCGGTCTCCGCACACGCCCTGGCCTGATCGTCGGTGATGTTGCGCGGATGCTCCCACAACCTTCGGAGATTCGAGTGGCTGTAGATCATTGCTCGCTGGGTGATAGCTGAGATGTCCAACCCCGTCTGTACCGAACAATGTGAGCCGTCGACCGTCATTCCGACGCGATTCATCTCGGCAACCAGGTCACGGCCGTATCCACTCAACCCCGTGTCCGCCAGGTCCAAGCAGCCACAGCCGGCAGCATTCATGTAGTTGTACGTCGGCAACATCGAGCGGACTCCGAGGTCGCAGAAGTACGAGACGTTGGCCAGGTCTCCCTCCAGCGGATTCGAGTCTTCCAGGTCGAAGGCCAGGGCGATTCCGCCGGACTCCTGAATCTCCACGACGCCGTCGACGCTGAAGACAGGGGTGATCTCCGGGAACTCGACCCGCGCCTGCCACGCGAAACTCTTGGCGATTGCCGTCGAGTCCGCGCGAGTCTGCGGCGAGTAACCGACGTTCACCGAAACGTAACTCCCCGCTGGGCGCTGATATCGGAGAAGATCTTCGACAGACGCGTTCGACTGCAGAGGTAGGCAACAATGTTGTTCCCATAGTGGATATGTCCGGTTCACTCACTAATCCCGTCGATGATCAGGGAAATTCACCTGAAACTGGTCGTACGTTCAGCAAATCTCTGGTTCACTGGCGGATAACGCACCGATGCGGTAGAACTTACAAGACTCACACGCCCTGTACCTATCGACAGAGCATGTACCCAGCATGAATTCCCGTACGGGAACAGCAACAAAGGACCGTTCACTCCTGGGCGGATTCGAAGGAATTTTAGGTGGAGGTTTCTGAACGTATGCGTGCTCGCACTTTCAAGCGTGGCCGTCTGGTCGCCGCTGTAGCCGCAGTATCCGTGCTGCCGATGCTGATCAGCCCTGCAGTGTCGTCCGCAGGCGGAGATCCGTCGACCACCACGGCAACTGTTGCCAAGGCAAACACAACGGGTTCCAAGCTCTCGAGCCGCACGGACAACGGGCGCATCGCCACCATCAAGGTGTACTCCCCTTCCATGGAACGCGATATTCCGCTCGAGGTCATCCTCCCGGCAGACGGCAGCGAACCCCGCCCGACCCTCTACCTGCTCAACGGTGCAGGCGGCGGCGAAGACCGGGCGACGTGGCAGCGTCAGACCGACGTCAACGAGTTCTTCGCTGACAAGAACGTCAACGTCGTCACCCCGCTCGAAGGTGCATTCAGCTACTACACCGACTGGGTGAACGACGACCCGTCCCTCGGCCGTCAGAAGTGGCAGACGTTCCTGACCCAGGAACTCCCGCCCGTCATCGACGCCGAGTTCAACACCAACGGCGTCCAGTCGATCTCCGCGATCTCGATGACCGCGACCTCGGTCCTCAACCTCGCCATCGCAGCTCCGGGCCTCTACAAGGGCGTCGGTGCATACAGCGGATGCGCCGAGACGAGCACACCGGTCGGCCAGTCCTCCATCGAACTGGTTGTGGGCATGCGCGGCGACGCTGACGTGACCAACATGTGGGGCCCCCTCGACGGCCAGGGCTGGATCGACAACGACCCCGTCGTCAACGCCGAGAAGCTCCGCGGCACCGAGCTCTTCATCTCCACCGGCTCCGGACTCCCCGGCCCGCACGACACCCTGAACAACGAGGCGATCAACGGACAGGTCGGCACACTCGCCAACCAGGTGATCGTCGGCGGCGTCATCGAGGCAGCAGTCAACTACTGCACCCACAACCTCGCCTACCGCCTCAACGATCTCAAGATCCCGGCCACCTTCGACTTCAAGCCGACCGGCACCCACTCGTGGGGCTACTGGGAAGACGATCTCCACAACTCCTGGCCGATGCTCGCTCGTTCGATGGGCATCTGACCGAAATCGTTCCGACTCGACCCCGCTCCCTGCACTTCCGGGAGCGGGGTCGAGTGCTTGTCTGGGCCGATTCGGGGGTTAATTCGGGGGTTAATTCCGGGGCCAATTCAATTGTCAGGCAATCGAATCGCGTCACTTTCTGCGCCCGCTCTGCTTTACTGACACATAACAAAAAGTGAACCTGTTCCAGTAAGGGCTCACAGGCACTTCGATCCGTTCCGGATCCGAAGACATTCAGGTGGAGGATCCGAACGTATGCGTGCTCGAATTTTCAAGCGTGGCAGTGTGATCGCAGCTCTCGCAGTGGCCACGGTGCTGCCGATGCTGATCAGTCCGGCGACAGCTTCTGCGGGCGGTGACACGTCCGGATCGCACGTCGTGAGCAACACCAAGACCGGCGACCGCAAGGTCACCATCTCGGTCTTCTCCCCGGCGATGGATCGCAACATCCCGCTCGAGGTCATCCTCCCCGCAGACAACAGCGAACCCCGCCCGACGCTCTACCTGCTCAACGGTGCAGGCGGCGGCGAAGACTCGGCGACCTGGCAACGCAAGACCGACGTCATGAACTTCTTCCAGGACAAGAACGTCAACGTCGTCACTCCACTCGAAGGCGCGTTCAGCTATTACACCGACTGGGTGAACGACGATCCGGTTCTCGGTCGCCAGAAGTGGCAGACGTTCCTGACCAAGGAACTCCCGCCCGTCATCGACGCCGAGTTCAACACCAACAAGGTCCAGTCGATCTCCGCGATCTCCATGACCGCGACCTCGGTCCTCAACCTCGCCATCGCGGCTCCCGGCCTCTACAAGGGCGTCGGGGCGTACAGCGGATGCGCTGAGACCAGCACCCCCGTCGGTCAGAGTGCGATCGAACTTGTCACAGGTACCCGCGGTGGAGCTGACATCACCAACATGTGGGGCCCGCTCGACGGTCAGGGATGGAAGGACAACGATCCGGTCCTCAACGCCGAGAAGCTCCGCGGCACCGAACTCTACGTCTCCACCGGCTCGGGACTCCCCGGCCCACACGACACTCTCGCCAATCCCGCGATCAACGGTCAGGTCGGTGCGCTCGCCAACCAGGCAATCGTCGGCGGCGTCATCGAGGCAGCGGTCAACTACTGCACCCACAACCTCGCCTACCGCCTGAGCGACCTGAAGATCCCGGCCACCTTCGACTTCAAGCCGACCGGCACCCACTCGTGGGGCTACTGGCAGGACGATCTCCACAACTCCTGGCCGATGCTCGCTCACTCCCTGGGCGTCTGACCCGATTCGTTCTCACTCGACCCCGCTCCAGTGTTTCGGGAGCGGGGTCGAGTGCTGTCGGGAGCGAGCAGTAAGAATGGACGTATGACTTCCGATCAGCAGCCCACCACCGGCGACGACCCCTACCTCTGGCTCGAAGACGTGACCGGTGAGTCTGCACTCGATTGGGTCCGTCAGCACAATGCCGTGACCGAGGAGCAGCTCACCGACAACGAGCGCTTCGATCGACTACAGAGCGACGTGCGCGAGATCCTCGATACCGACGCGCGAATCCCCTACGTCCGCCGTCGAGGTGAGTTCCTCTACAACTTCTGGCGCGACAGCACCCACGTTCGCGGATTGTGGCGACGCACGACGTTCGATCAGTACGTCACCGACGACCCGGAATGGGACGTCCTCGTCGACCTCGACGCCCTGGCCGAGGCCGAGGGCGAGAACTGGGTCTGGAAGGGCACGCAACTTCTACGGCCACACCGCAACCGTGCATTGATCAGCCTCTCCCGCGGTGGGGCAGACGCGGCGGTCGTTCGCGAGTTCGACATCGACAAGCGCGAGTTCCTCGCTCCCGAGGGCGAGAATCCCGGCTTCTACCTTCCCGAGGCCAAGACCGACATCGACTGGATCGACATCGACACCGTCTACGTCGGAACGGATATCGGACCGGGGTCGCTCACCGATTCCGGATATCCCCGTCTGGCCCAGCGGTGGAAACGCGGCACTCCCCTCTCCAGCGCCGAGACCGTCTACGAGGGCCAGGCCACGGACGTGGCGATCTCGGCTTCGCACGATCCGACGCCCGGATTCGAACGAGACTTCGTCACTCGCTCGGTCGATTTCTACAACTCTCAGCATTTCGAAGTTCGCCCCGACGGTGAACTGGTGCTCGTGGACGTCCCCGAGGACGCCGGGATCTCGATTCACCACGAGTGGTTGTTGATCCGCACCAAGTCCGTGTGGGCCGTCGAGGACACCGAATATCCGACCGGCGCACTGCTTGCCATCCGTTACGACGATTTCCTTGCCGGCTCACGAGCACTGACATCGATCTTCGAACCCGACGCACATTCCTCGCTCGAGCACTACACCTGGACACGCGATCATCTGATTCTGGTGGTCCTGACCGACGTGCGCACGACGCTGCGAATCCTGACGCCGGGCGAAAACGGCTGGGAGGATCGACCTTTCGAAGGGCTTCCAGAACTGACCAGTATCGAAATTCTCGACACCGACCCTGATGTCAGCAACGAGTACTTCGTCAATTCGAGTGGATACACCTCCCCTGCAACTCTTTTGCACGGCGTGATCGGCGAAACCGAACCCACTGCCCTCAAGCAGGCTCCCTCGTTCTTCGACGCCGAGGGCATCACCACGGAGCAGTTCTTCGCCACCTCTGCCGACGGCACCCAAGTTCCGTACTTCGTGGTGCGCAGTCCGCGTAGCGAGCCCGGCCCTACCCTGCTCTACGGGTACGGCGGATTCGAGATCTCGCTGACACCGTCGTACAGCGGTTCTCTGGGCCGTGCCTGGCTGACGCAGGGCGGAACCTATGTGGTTGCGAACATTCGTGGTGGCGGCGAGTACGGACCCGGTTGGCACACACAGGTTCTCAAGGCCGGGCGCCACAAGGTGCACGAAGACTTCGCTGCCGTCGCGAGAGACCTCGTCGATCGCGGAATCACGACCCCGGATCTTCTGGCAGCTCAGGGCGGTAGCAACGGCGGCCTGCTGATGGGCATCATGCTGACCAAGTACCCCGAGCTCTTCGGCGCCATCGTCTGTCAGGTCCCGCTGCTGGACATGCGCCGATTCCATCTCCTGCTGGCCGGCGCTTCGTGGATGGCCGAATACGGTGACCCCGATGTCCCGGAGGAGTGGGCATTCATCTCGGAGTACTCGCCGTATCAGAACATCGACGCCGCCGCGTCGTACCCACCGATCCTGATCGCGACGTCCACCCGCGACGACCGCGTCCACCCCGCGCATGCCCGCAAGATGGCCGCACGGCTGGAAGAGCTGGGCAAGCCGGTGCTGTATTTCGAGAACATCGAGGGTGGCCACGGCGGCGCCGCGGACAATGCTCAGCTGGCCTTCAAGACTGCGCTGACCTACGAGTTCCTCTGGCAGAAACTCGCCTGATCTTTCAGCGGTCGCGCAACCACGCGACGACGCGCTCGCTCACAGCGGTGGGATTGCGTATCCAACCGTTGTGACCGAGTGGTTCGTCGATGTGCGTCATCGTCACTTGGGCCCCGGAGAGCTTGTCCACCAGGTTCTTTGCCGACCGGCGTGGAGCGAGATCGTCCCCTTCGATCGTGATCGACAGAACCGGCAAGGTCAGGCGAGCGATCCGCTCCTCGTAGTCGATATCCGCACCGACGGGTTCCATGCGACCGGTCCTGGCGAACCGGGCCCAATCGGTGATCAGTACTTTCGACTGTCGACCGAAGCCGCCGACGTTGACCCGGTCTCCCGGCCAGAAGCCGGCAATGTTGGCTGTCACCGACATCGCGGACGAACCCAGATAGAGTCCGGGCGCACGGATTCCGGGGAATCCGCGGTGATACGGCGATCCGGAGGCAACCAGGATCAGTCCGCCGAGCCGGCCCCGAATCCTCGACGCGTACATCACCCCGATCTGGCCGCCCATGCTGTGCCCCATCAGAAATGGTGTGCTGGCCGGGAACCGCTCGCGCACTACCTCGAACGTCGCCGGACAATCGATCGAGACCAGTTCCTGATATCCGAAAGCACTCGACGCGCTCGGGCGCGGTTTGCTGTCACCTTGGCCGCGCAGTTCACCGATGGCCGCGTTGAAGCCGGCTTCGACCAGGGCCTGCGCCACCGGATCGTAGAACCCGGCGGGAACTCCGAGCCCGGGCAACATCACCACCACGGGTGCGTCGTCGTTCGGTCCGGGAAACAGACGGATCGGGGTCACGGTGCCGTCGGGGAGTTGGATCGGTACGGTCTCCATTCAACTCACACTAACCACCCACGCCGCGGATGGGCAGAGCACACGCGCCGACTATTCGAGGCTGCCCACGATCAGCGGATCCGGAGTACCCACGATCTCGTAATCCTTGTTGTCGTAATCGAACTGACTGAGCACGTGACGCATCGCGTTTATCCGCGCGCGTTTCTTGTCGTTGCTCTTGATGACGGTCCACGGAGCGGTGGCGGTATCGGTGAACCGGATCATCTCTTCCTTCGCCGCCGTGTACGCATCCCACTTGTCCAGAGAAGCGATGTCCATCGGCGAAAGCTTCCACTGCCGCACGGGATCGACCTGTCTGATCGCGAACCGCGTGCGCTGCTCCAGCGGTGAAACCGAGAACCAGAACTTGATCAAGCTGATGCCGTCGTCGACGAGCATCTGCTCGAACAACGGCACCTGGCGCAGAAATCGCTCATGCTCCTCGTCGGTGCAGAAACCCATGACCCGCTCGACCCCGGCCCGGTTGTACCAAGATCGATCGAACATCACCAGTTCCCCGGCGGCGGGAAGGTGCTGCACGTAGCGCTGGAAGTACCACTGCGTCGACTCGCGAGCCGACGGCTTCTCCAGCGCGACGACGCGAGCGCCACGAGGATTGAGGTGCTCCATGAATCGTTTGATCGTTCCGCCCTTACCGGCAGCGTCGCGTCCTTCGAACACGATGGCGTGCCGTGCGCCGGTTTCTTTCGACCAGTTCTGCAGCTTGAGGAGTTCGATCTGCAGCAGACGCTTGGACATTTCGTACTCGTCCCGAGGCATCCGTGCGTCGTACGGGTAGCCCTCCCGCCAGGTGTCGACCTCGAAACCGTCCGGCGACGTCAGCAGCACCGGATCGTCGTCGTCATTGTCGTCGACGGTGAAGGCGGCGGTGTCGGCCAGATCGACGGCGGTCGAGAGATCCGCGAAGGCGCTGAGGAACGGTCGGCGTTCTGCTAAATCGGTCACCGCCGACAAGGTAGTCTCCCGCAGCAACCGTTCGGTGAAGCTGGGATGAACTACCGGGGTATGACACGACGGGCTCAAAAGATCAGGGTGCAGATGGGGGTCGTCCCCGATGGTGCCTGATGCGATCTCGCTTCAGAATTGAAGCATGACATTCGAAAGCAACACACCTCGCCCCTTCACCCGTTCCAACGACAAGAAAATGTTCGCCGGAGTGTGCGGCGGAATTGCAGATTACTTCGGCGCCGACGTAAATCTTGTCCGTCTACTCGCCGTTATCGCGGCTATTTGCACGGGTGGAACCGCGGCTTTGGTATATCTCGCCGCCTGGATGCTCATGCCGTTAGGTTGAGAATTCCGGCACTTGACATGGCGAGAATTACGCGCCGACAAAAGGTATTTCGGGGCCTACGCGCCAACACGAGCAGGCCCCGAAATCGACAATCTACTTGGCGGCCTTCAACTCTCCACCGCTGAGCGCAGCGAGGGCCTCGAGACCCTTGACGGCCAGGCCACTGACGCTGCCCAACCAAGATGTTCAGTGGTTCACTTGGGACGAGCAAATGACGCCGATCAGAAAACTCAGGGAACGACAGGCGGCGTAAAGCTGAGGTGTCGAGAGATTATCGTTCGACCAACTCACGATTTTGGTCGGAAACTGCCTGCAGAAGCGCCGTGAACCCCACCCGCAATAATTCGATGTAGTGCTCGATATCTGGCATCGTCTCTCGCGAGACAATGACATTGAGCGTCAGAGAACCTCCACGCGCAGCAATGAGGAAGTGGCGCAGAATGTCTCCGTCGACCGGCGCCTGCCCGCCGAGAACTGCCACCGCCGGCGCACCTTCGAAGACATTGCCGTCGACCGATACCGGGACATTGCTGATCGTCGTGTTCTGAATGACCTTGTGCGAAGGGTCAAGCTTGTTGATCCGACGCGAGAGACCGGTGAGTCTGAGCAGAGCCGCGGGCGACGTTTCGATGCGTGTGCCGTATCGACGGACGGCTGGGTGCAAACTCCGCCCCTTTGCCATCAGCGCCGAATCCCTGATTCGTGTCAGCCGCTCGACCGGATCTTCGACGTCCGTGTGCAGATCGACCGTCAACAGCGCCAGTTGGTTGGCCGATTCCCATTCGGCGATCTGCCGCATCGATCGGGGAACCATCGCCGCCAACCCACTGCCTGATTTCTCGCCCTTCTCCGACAGGTATGCGTCGAGAGCGCCGGCGACGACGGTCAGGAAGATGTCGTTGACCGTCACGTCCGGAACGGCCGCTCGGATCGCTTTGATGTCTGCGCCGTCCAGCGTCAGGAAATCGATCGTGATGTCTCCGCCCAGCATGCCGTTGAATCGGGTCGGCAGGCGGTCGGCCGAGTACGTAGGCAGCTCTCCGGCCTCTTCCGCCTCCCGAACCGTCTCGGCCGCAACCTTTGTCACGGACAGACCCCGGCCGAAACGGATCGCCTGGCCGGGCAAACCCACGACCGTGCGCCCGATCAAATTCAGCGACGAAAGCCCCGAACCGGCACGCTTCGTCTCCGGCTTCGGCGGACCGGAGAACAGAAGGTTGGTCAGATCGCGGATCGCCAGACCGTCACCGGCCCCGTGGTGGGTCTTGAGCATGATCAGCGTCAGATTGCCCGGTAGCTCGTCGATCCCGTGCACTCCGGTCATGACGTGCAACTCCCAGGGCGGCCGGGACAAGTCCATCGGCTCACCGAGCGAGCGCCCGAGCAATTCACGAACCGGCGCCCACCCGGCAACCGGGGCACGATGGACGTGCACGTGATCACCGACGTCGAAATCGGCCGGGACCCAATAGGGATAGTCCAGATCCAGCGGAACTCGCTGGAGTCGACTCGTGAACAGTGGCCAGTATCCGAATCTTTCGGTGATCCACCGAACCGCGTCGTCGTGCGTCATCTCTGCGAGCGGATGGCCCGTCGTGTCGAAGAAGTAGGCGCAGACCATGTGGCTCAGATGTCCGCCGGACTCGTTGTAGACGAACTCCGCGTCTCGCGGCCCCATCTGAGATACCGCGGCTGGCAACGAGTTCCGAAAGATCATGCATGCCCCTCAATTCCGACGCTGAACGAATGTCCGAATTGTAGCGAGCTGACATGCCGATCCTCTGGGTTCTGCTCGGAATCGTTGGGTATCACCGGATCCAGCAATCGGAAAAGGTGCCTGTGATTCCGATCGATCAGGAGGCAACCTCTTGGTTAGGTGAATCCGCAATCTGCATCGCGGCTGCCGCTGCCAAGTCATCGAAACTTGCCTCCCCCGCACGAGCAAAAGCCCGGCCCACCGAATGGTGGGCCGGGCTCTAGGAGCTAGGTGGAGATGGACTCAGAAGTCCATGCCGCCCATGCCGCCGGTCGGATCGCCTGCAGGCGCTCCGGCCTTCTCGGGCTTGTCAGCGACAACGGCTTCGGTCGTCAGGAACAGAGCCGCGATGGACGCTGCGTTCTGCAGTGCCGAGCGGGTGACCTTGACCGGGTCGTTGATGCCTGCAGCGAGCAGGTCGCCGTACTCGTTGGTCGCAGCGTTGAGGCCGTGACCTGCGGGCAGGTTGGAGACCTTGTCCGCAACAACGCCGGGCTCGAGGCCTGCGTTGAATGCGATCTGCTTGAGCGGAGCGGACAGTGCAACGCGAACGATGTTCGCGCCGGTTGCCTCGTCACCTTCGAGCTTGAGGTCGTCCAGTGCGGGAGCTGCCTGGAGAAGTGCAACGCCACCACCGGCGACGATGCCCTCTTCGACGGCTGCCTTTGCGTTACGCACTGCATCTTCGATGCGGTGCTTGCGCTCCTTGAGCTCGACCTCGGTAGCAGCGCCGGCCTTGATGACTGCAACGCCGCCGGCCAGCTTGGCCAGACGTTCCTGCAGCTTCTCACGGTCGTAATCCGAGTCGCTGTTCTCGATCTCGGCGCGGATCTGGCTGACACGACCGGCGATTGCGTCGGCGTCGCCGGCACCCTCGACGATGGTGGTCTCGTCCTTGGTGATGACGACCTTGCGTGCCTGGCCGAGGAGCTCGAGGCCTGCGGTCTCCAAGGAGAGTCCGACCTCTTCGCTGATGACCTCGCCACCGGTGAGGATGGCGATGTCGGCGAGCTGAGCCTTACGACGGTCACCGAAGCCGGGAGCCTTGACGGCAACAGACTTGAAGGTGCCACGGATCTTGTTGACCACGAGGGTGGAGAGAGCTTCGCCCTCGACGTCCTCGGCGATGATCAGGAGCGGCTTGCCGGACTGGATGACCTTCTCCAGCAGGGGCAGCAGGTCCTTGACCGTGGAGATCTTGGAGCTGACGAGCAGGATGTACGCGTCTTCGAGGACGGCTTCCTGACGCTCTGCATCGGTGGCGAAGTACGCCGAGATGTAGCCCTTGTCGAAGCGCATGCCCTCGGTGAGCTCGAGCTGCAGGCCGAAGGTGTTGGACTCCTCGACCGTGATGACGCCTTCCTTGCCGACCTTGTCCATAGCCTCGGCGATGAGCTCACCGATGGACGGGTCGCCGGCGGAAATACCGGCGGTAGCAGCGATCTGCTCCTTGGTGTCGATCTCCTTGGCGGTCTCGAGCAGGCGAGCTGTGACAGCCTCGACAGCCTTCTCGATGCCGCGCTTGAGGCCGAGCGGGTTCGCGCCGGCTGCGACGTTGCGCAGACCTTCACGGACCAGTGCCTGTGCGAGAACGGTAGCGGTGGTGGTGCCGTCGCCAGCGACGTCGTCAGTCTTCTTGGCGACCTCCTTGACGAGCTCGGCGCCGATCTTCTCGTACGGGTCGTCGAGTTCGATCTCCTTGGCGATGGAAACACCATCGTTGGTGATCGTGGGGGCGCCCCACTTCTTTTCGAGAACGACGTTGCGACCCTTGGGGCCCAACGTCACCTTGACAGCGTCGGCGAGGGCGTTGAGGCCTCGCTCGAGGCCACGACGTGCCTCTTCGTCGAACGCGATGATCTTTGCCATTGCGAAGTGATCCTCCGGATAGGGGGTGACACACAAGGTGACCGCTCGTCGGGTCACCTCATCGGCACAAGGCGACCGTTTGACCGGTCACCTCATTACACGGGCGACCGATTTGCCTGGTCACCCATCTACGCCTGTGGTCTAGTCAGTGCCCGCGACGGACGACCGGGGGTGTCTATGGTTCCCGGTCTCACTGCCTCGACCTGGCACTCACGGTTCGCGAGTGCCAACTGCATTTTTAGCACTCGAGCGTGCCGAGTGCAAGGTTGAGCCTCAGCCCGCGATGCAGAACTGTCCGTTACTCAAATTGACCGCGAACGAGAGCACTCCGACGCAGTCGACGCCATTGGCATCGGCTGTAGCGCCCGCCCCGTAACCGGCGATGGCGAAGGTGACATTTCCGTCAGCCGCCCCGGCCCGCGCGATACCGCCGCCGAGCGCGAATGCCTGCGCCTGACCGTTACCGCGAGACGCCCCCAGCGCGGTTCCGAAGCCGTTGGCATATGAATTGGAGTAGCCGTTGTCGGCGGCGACGCTCACTGCCGTACCGCTCTCGGCGGCACCGGCCTGCGCGCGGCCGGCTCCGACGGACTGCGCGCCGCAGCTCGCGGTCTCGGAGACCTGGATGTCATTTGCCGACGGCGGCGAGACACACGCGACGGGCGCCGCGGAAGCAGCTCCCGCACCGGTCAGCGCCAGCCCGGCGGCGAGCCCCATACCTACAGTCATCACAGCCCCTGTTCTCGCCAGGCGGCCCCCCAACCGACTACTGGAAATTCCGCTGACTCGAGAGTATGAGCGACGGAACCAGACTGACGAGATCAAGGGCATAGAAACTCCTTCGTGGAACAAGTTCATTGGATTCGGGCGCGAGAGTACCCGCTCGAGTGAAGTCCGTCACCCCCGCCTGGTCAAGCCTCGAGGACGACCCCGAGAAGGGCCGGGAGATCCGCGACCGAATCGATGACATGATCGGGCTTCTGAACCGAGAGGTCGAGCACTGTTTGCCGAAACTTGCCTGTGCGCACCAGAACTCCGGTCAGGCCGACCCGCTGCGAGGAGAGGACGTCCCCGATCAGATCGTCGCCGACCATCACCGTCGCCTCAGGTTCGACATGCATCAACTCCGTGGCTGTCAGGAACCCCGTGAGAGACGGTTTACCCACTGCGGCGATGTTTACACCCGCCACTTCCTCGAAGCCGGGCAAGTACGTTCCGGTGTCGATCCGAAGGCCGTCTACGGTCTCCCACATCATCCCGCGGTGCATCGCGACGACGGGCACTCCGGCGAGCAATAGTTCGAGCACTCGGCTCAGCGCCTCGTGGGTGAACTCCGGGCCGGCGCCGCCGAGAATCACGACCTCGGGATCGGCGTCGTCGAACTCGATTCCCTCGAGATCGGCGGACACGTCACCGTGATTGAGTACCCACGCCCTCGCGTCCGGGTACGTCGCCCGCACGTACTCCCCCGTGAGCCTGGCGGCAGTAACTATCTGGCTCGCCTCCACCTCGATACCGGCGTCGCACAACCCCTGCGCGATGAGTGTCGAACTGCGCGAGGTGGTGTTGGTCAGAAACCCACAGGCCAATCCGCGCCGCCGAACTTCGCGTACTGCTTCCCCTGCTCCCTCGATCGGCTGCCAGGACGTGAGCAGGACTCCGTCGATATCGAACAGAACACCTTCGATGTCGGCCATTGCACCAGCCTATATTCGCCATCGAGGTCCTGCCGAGGCGTCGAAACCCGAAATCCGTCCATCGCTCAGTAGGCTCCCACCCATGGACCTGCGCGACGACGACCTCTTCTCCGTTGCCGGTTCTCTGGCCGAATTGCTCGGCGCTCCCGTCACGATCGAGGACGAGAACTCGACGGTTCTCGCGTACTCCGGCGGCGAGCAGGCCGTAGACGAAGCTCGCATCGGCACGATCCTCGGTCGGCAGGTACCCAGCCGATTCCGCCAATTACTCTCCGATGCAGGAGTATTCGATCGGCTTCACCGAGAGAGCGATCCCATCTACGTCGACCTCGAAGACCCCGCGATCACGCCGCGACTGGTTATCGCAGTTCGCGAGAACGATCACCCCGTCGGCTCGATCTGGGTCGCACTGGCCGGAACACCGACGCCCACACAGGAATCGATACTTCGTTCCGCGGTATCTGTCGTGGCCGAGAGAATCGCCTCGGAGCGTGACCGGGTCGACAGCACACGTCGTCGCCAATCCCAGCGCGTCCAAGCACTGATCGGCGGTGGCGAACCCGCATTCCGCGCCGCCGACGACTTGCGGTTGGCAGGTCCGCTCACGGTGGTCGCGGTCGGAACCGTCACGGGACCACTGCCGGCGGGGTTGGTCGCCTCCTTGAGCTTGTACCTGGACACTCTGGCCGTCGACGCCGTGATCGCACAGTTGATCGACTCGACGTACCTTGTTGTCGGCGCTGACGAAGCGAACGCCCGCCGACTGTTGGAGGACTTCCTCAGCCGCGCCCGCACACGAGCACAACTTGCCGTTGCGGTGGGCCGCACCGTGAAATCAGCCAGCGAATGCCATTTGTCACGCGCCGACGCCGACCATGTTCTGGGCGCGCTGCGACACAACCGGTCCGGCGGGATTGTCGCGGGTATGAACGACACCTTGGCGTCGGTACTGGCCTTACATGTTGCCGACATATTCGACGGACTGAGCACCGCCACACCTATGCACGCCCTGGAAGGGTACGACCGTCGACATGGAAGCGAACTCGTCGCAACGGCCCACACCTTCCTCGACAAGGGCGGTGATGTCGCGAGTTCCTCCGCAGCATTGCATGTTCACCCCAACACTCTCCGCAATCGATTACGCCGCTGCAAGGAGATGTGCGGGGTTGACCTGAGCGACGCGGACACTCGACTGATCCTGATGCTTCAGTTCAAACTACGAAGTTCCTGAGCCGGCGAAGAAGGTATCGGAGCATCTCCCGTGCCGCTCCACTTTGGGGGGTATTCGACAAAATATCACCCAAAAGTATTAACGACCAGTCCGCCAAAAGTCATAATTACCGGCCACGATTCCCAAAACCCAGCAATTCGGCAATCATCAATCTTGCAATCTGGTTAGCGTTCCGCAAGATCTTCCTCTCACGGCCCAAATAGGCCATTTTGGTTGCCTGACCAGCACAAATGAAACACGTTTCAGTTTGGTTCTACAAATTCCTAGTCAAAGTGGACTTGCTCGAGCTAACCTCATTCCCGTCACGCCACATAAGACCCCGAACGCCACACGGATCTCTTAGCAGAACGATCGCAAGGGTCCGTGCACTAGTCGAACCTGCTCTTTGTGGAATGCAACAAGCATGCGCCGATGTACAAAAAGTCTTCCAGATCTATCGAAAGGATGGAACTTCATATGATCGCAATGTTCCTTCAAGCAACGGCTGCGTTGTTCACCGGATTACTGGACAATGTATGGAGCGGATCCCTAGTGCCCGGCATCGAGGGCGCCACCGGCTCGCTAGCCGGATTAATCGAGACCGGCTCATCGCAACCCTGATCCATTTCAGAACATCACCCAACGACAGGAGTAAACGATGGATCTAGGATCGATGGTGCCTTACCTCAAGGAACCGATAATTTTGCAGATCATTTCATTGCTCGTATACAGAGGCTCCATGGCGTCAGTCGACTTCGACTGGCAACCCCCACTCGGCTGACTTCAACAGAATTTCCTACCGTGATAAAAATCTACCGCAAGGAGCGTTAGCATAGTGGATACAGCAAGTATAATCGACGCAGTCACGAGCATTGATTCGCAATCATTGCTACCCCCGTTCGTTTATGTGCAGGCAATAGTCGACGGCATCTTCAAGTCTATCTCCGCAGCCATCAACCTAATGGCTAGCGGTTCTGCAGGTATTGGTGGAAGCATTCAGACCGCCCTCGGCTCGACCGTTGCCCCGTAGTCGGGAGAGGAGACAATAATGTTCGATCTTTCAATGAGCTATCTGTCGGATCTGGTGGGATTTGGCTCAATCGACCTAGTAGGTACGTTCGCGAAGTATCTCAACACCCTGTCCGCGTACACGCCGACGCCGCTCTAAGGAAAGGTGATTTACAATGCTGCAAAGATATATCACCAGTTTGATCGCCTGGGCTACTGGGACCATAGAGTTGACCGGCCTGGGAAGTACCATTCTGCAGAAGTAAATTCTCTGGTGCAACTTCTCTACTCTGAACTTCGATGATCCCCGAGGCTCCAATTCGCCTCGGGGGTCATTTCGCGTTCCAAGCACGAGAGTTTTCCAGGCACGAGAGTTCCGGGCCACGAGAGTTCCGGGGCACGGACACTTTGATCCGGCACCCGCCACGTGAGGAGTTCGACATGAGACTGCCCAACCTGCTGGATGCGGCTGTCACACAGGTGAATCCGCGAGACGCGGACTTCGTCTACAACGAGTCCGCCGGCCACCTGAAGCATCTGGTCGGCGTGTACTTCTTCGAAACATCTCAGCACCCAGCCGCAGAATTCACGCAGGCGCAAGCCGTCGATTGGGTCACCGCCAGGCTCGGACACAATCGCATGTTCACCCACCGAATCCAGCACACGCCACTGGGACTCGGCCATCCGTACTGGGTTCCAGACCCCAACCTGGATGTGGGCGACCACGTGCGGGTCAACGCGATTTCCGAGCCGGGTTGGGCACCATTTCAAGAAATGCTCAGCGCCCTGCTGACCTCGAGAATGGATCTCAGCCGCCCACCCTGGGAACTGCACTTTTTCACGGGGATCGAGGGGCTTGACGCTCTACCCGGCAGGCTGACGGCGGTTGTGCTCAAGTCTCATCACAGCGCGGCCGACGGAATCGCGATCCGAATGCTGGGTGAAGCCATATTTTCGGATGCGCAACGGCCGAGGAAATCAGCACCTGCAATACGGTTCCTACGGGGACGTCTCTTCACGCGATCAGTGCTGAGTTTCCCCGGCCAACTTATCCAGTTCGCCAAGAGCATTCCGGGCAATCGGGCTGCTGCCCGTGCGGTAGTCGAGGCGAAGAGTGCTGGAGAATGGGACGAGTGCATCTACGAAAGTACTAGCACCCGCTTCAACTGCAAGGTAAGCGGGTCGGCATTGGTGGAGCCGATCATCCTCGCAGGCAACGAGGTTCGGCATGTGAAGAACGCAGTCCCCGGAGCGACTGTCAACGACGTCCTTCTGGCTGTGGTCGGTTGCGCGATGGCGCGATACCTTACCGAGAAGAGCGAAGCGCCTCGAGGTTCTCTGTTCGCGATGGTTCCGCGGTCCATGCGCAAGCAAGAGGAGTGGGAGTCCGCAAACCAATTGGTGAATCTGTCCGTGAACATGCACACCACGATCACGGATCCGCTGAAGAGACTCGCTCTCATCGCAGAGTCTGCACGCTCGGAGAAGGCCCGTACGTCCCACACAGCGGTCCGGCGGATGAGCACAGTGTTGGAGACCCTACCCGCTCCGATAGCGCGGTTGATGGCATATTCACGTCACCATGACGACTACAAGCCGGATGGGCCGCGGTATCAGCACACGATGGTGAGTAACATTCCGCTCTCGGTCAACGGACTGACCCTGAACGGGGCATCTGGCACTGCCGTACTCGCTAATCAAGCACCGGTCGACGGTGACGGGCTGCGGCACTTCATGGTAGCTGCGAGTGGCGGCAACCTAACGCTCAACGTGATTGCAGACGCCGCAACGATGCCAGATCTAGGCCACTACCTGGAGTTGCTTCGCGCGAGTTTCGAGGAACTGAAGGAAGCCGCAAAGACGCGTGAGCTCGAGAGCAACTCGACCGTCATCGCATCCTGATCCCTTATTCACCAAGACATTACGAGCCCGGCCTACCACTGCGGTAGGTCGGGATTCTTGTCGAGCGGGTAATTCTGCACGTAACTCGCATCCACATGGTCTGGAAGCGCCTCCCGGCACACACTTCTGGCACTCACGCACAAGACTACGCAAAACAGCGCTGCCTGAGTGGGGTGTCAGGCAGCGCTGCTAATCACCGGGGTCCGGATTGACTATGGATGCAGAACGCCCGCACCCGAATTCAGTGCCGGGTAACTACCGGTCGCACCCACCGCATTGGCGGGAATGCATGAGGTCGGCGCACTGACTGTCCCGAAGATAGGCACTGACGCCTTCGATGTGAAACGGAAGTAATTCGCCGAGAAGTTATACATCTGGGCCGCGGTGCCCTGAGTGTCGAACTTCACGTCCAACGCACTGTTCCGAGTTTGGAAACTAATCTTCGGAAGCTGGTATGTCACGCCTACGCCGACATCCGCACCGTCCACGATCAGTTGCGATCCGGTATCGGTGAGAGTGACCGTGCCTGTGTAGCCCGAACCGGAACCGGCCACCAGTGCGGCCGATCCTGCGACGAACGTCGCTGGGTCATAGCGGTAGACAAGCCTGACGTCATCAATGCCGAGGAATGTGACACCCGAGACGCCAGAACTGCTGGGCGTCGTCGCTGAACCGGGCTGAAGGGTGTATGAATTTACCCCGGGCGTGGCATTCACAGTGACGTGGTTAGCCGTGACCGAGGTTGGAACTACCTGATCCACGGTCTGCCCAACACTTACAGCGCGGCACGCCTGGTTATAGCTCGTCACCGTCGTACCTGCAGTTGCCGACGCCGGTGCAACTGCTGCGAATACCATGCCCGCCGAAGCAGTTGCTACTGCTAGAGCGGCCACCGTACGTTTTGCCGTTGAAACATGCATATCTTCTACTCCTCATTCCCTTTCGGGATCGGTTTTTAGCGTTGATAGCACTTCCTGCCAAAACGCAGTTCGAGTAAAGTTGAACTACTGCATTGACAGCCTCCGCATCACCGGAATTTTCGCGGCGAAGGGGAAGTCTTTGAGGCCGTGCGCAGCACGATAGGATTTGTTCACTACCGATGCACGACCGAAATCTTGACAACGGAGATTAGCGATACGACATCACCCGGGAATCATGTCTCGATTCCGAAAAAGATGACGTCCGACCGTGAGAAACCACCTCCAATCAGCTGGTTTGGTAGCACCCATTCCACTGGATGCTCACACCGAGCGGTAAGTTGGAACAGCTGATCGACGATTGAAGGCCATTCACGATTTGCCGTTTATGTGATGACCGTCACCATACCTCAATTACTAGAACTTGTAACAGTTTTTGAAAGAAATCTCTCGACAACTTGAAATGGCGCCCCCACTTACATCCAGGATTTGCACGCGACTAATACCAAGGAACTAACATTCAGCGAAACATTAATACTAAAGTATTAACAACGCAGCTCATTCGAGAGATGGTTAATACTTTAGTATTAATTCAAAAGTTCCAGCGCATTTACGAACCGACTCACTGTGATTCGCTTCCCAAGCGAGGGCTGTGCACTCGCACAACGCATTCCCCGAAGCTGTGGCCGAACGGCCAGTCCTTTTGCCGCCCCCGCGATTCATGCTTGGGAGAAGAGCCGGATGTGACCGGCGTCTCGGTTCGAGCAGAGTCTGTAGAAGGAGTGCGTCATGGGAACTCGTCAAAGCCCCGATCGTGTGGTCGTGGTCGGTGCGGGTGTTGTCGGATTGTCGACGGCCTGGTTCTTGCAGGAACGTGGAGTCGAGGTCACCGTCGTCGATCGCGACGGCGTCGCAGCCGACGCGAGCTGGGGCAACGCCGGTTGGCTGGCCCCCGCATTGACGCTTCCGCTGCCCGAACCCGCAGTGCTCCAATACGGCTTGCGCGCGATGCTCAGCCCGTCGTCCCCGGTGTACGTGCCACTCACCACCGATCTGAAGCTGATTCGGTTCCTGGTCGGGTTCGCGCGCCACTGCACGCCGTCGAAGTGGCAGGAAGCGATGTCGGTCTACACCGAGGTCAACCGAACAGCCTTGGGCGCGTACGACGAACTCGCCGACGGTGGCGTCAAAGAGCTGACCCGCCTGGCCGATCCTTTCCTCGCCGCGTTTGCGTCCGAGAAGGACCGACAGACCTTGGTGGACGAGTTCCATCACGTCGAAGCTGCCGGCGGAGAAGTCGACTTCGACCTCCTCGACTACGACGCGATTCACTCGCTCGAGCCTTCACTCGGCCAGGGTGTGAAAGCCGGTTTGCGTCTGCGTAATCAGCGTTTCATCGATCCCCCGTTGTTCGTGAACTCGTTGGCGGACGCGGTTCGTGAACGCGGTGGAGAAATCGTCAGCGGTTTCGACGTCACGCAGATCGACGATCGGGTCGGCGGAGTCACTGTTCGCAGTGCACACGGTGATTCACGCGACGGCGACGCCGTGGTCATCTCGAGCGGTGCCCGCTTGAACAAGCTCGCAGCACCGTTCGGTGTGCGCAAACTGGTGCAGGCCGGACGCGGATACAGCTTCAGTGTCAAGCCCGAGCACCTCCCCAAGAACCCTGTGTATTTCCCCACCCAGCGCGTCGCATGCACTCCGTTGCACGATCGCTTCCGAGTGGCCGGAATGATGGAATTCCGCAGCCCTGACGCGCCGCTGGATCCGCGCCGCGTGCAGGCGATCATCGATGCGGCCAAGCCGATGCTCAGCGGCATCGACTGGACTGCGCGGGAAGAGGAGTGGGTGGGATCACGACCGTGCACTACCGACGGCTTGCCGTTGATCGGAGCCACGCGCTCGCCGCGCGTGCACGTCGCCGGTGGCCACGGGATGTGGGGAATCGCTCTGGGTCCGTTGACGGGAAAGATGGTGGCCGACTCGATGACCGGTGCTCAGACGCCGACCGTCATGAGTCACTTCGATCCGCTGCGCTGACAGCCGGTTTCACCCACTTGTAGTACGCGCCCGTCAGCAGAACCAGCCATCCGGCGCCGACGAGCAGCGCAACTCGGGTATCGGCGATGACGCCGAGCAACACGATGACAAAAGCCAGGAACACGATCGCGAAGATCTGACCGTACGGCCACAGCGGCACTGGAAACTTCAGTGCCGCTGTTTCGTCTGCACTCATCTGAGCGCGGGAACGGAACTGCGAGAGCAGGATCATGATCCAGACGAAAATGGTGGCGAAGGTCGCCAGCGAGGCGATGACGAGGAACACCTGGTCCGGGATCAGGTAGTTGAGCACTACTCCCACCAACAGGGCAACGGTCATGATGACAACGGTCATCCACGGAACACCGTTGGCGGAGACTCTCTTCATCACCTGCGGGGCCTGGCCGGCATGCGACATTCCGAACATCATGCGACCCGCACCGAAAACGTCGCTGTTGATGGCTGACAGGGCTGCGGTGATGACGACGATGTTGAGGATCGATGCGGCCGTTCCCAATCCGAGGTTCTCGAAGATCTGGACGAACGGGCTGTTGTCGGAGTTGATGGTCTGCCACGGAATGATCGCCATGATGACGGCGAGGGTGCAGATATAGAAGAGAATGATGCGCACCGGGACCGTGTTGACGGCTTTCCTGATGGTCTGCGCCGGATCCTCGGCTTCGCCCGCGGTGATACCGATGATCTCGGTGCCACCGAACGCGAACATGACGATCGCGAAACACGCGACGAATCCGCCGAAGCCCGTCGCGAAGAACCCGCCGTCCGACCAGAGGTGGCTGATTCCGGCATCGGTGTCGTGAACGCCGAATCCGAACACGATGATCGCGATGCCGCCGGCGATCATCGCGATGATGGCGGTGATCTTCACGAGCGTGAACCAGAATTCCAGTTCGCCGAACACCTTGACGCTCAACAGGTTTATCGCGCCGATGAAGAAGACGACAGCCAGAACCCAGATCCATCTCGGTACGTCCGGGAACCAGAACTGCATGTACAGGCCGAAGGCGGTGACGTCGGCGAGGCACACGATCACCATCTCGAACGTGTACGTCCACCCGGTCATGAAACCGGCGAGTGGTCCGAGGTGCTTGTTCGCGTACTCGCTGAACGAACCGGAAACCGGGTTACGGACCGCCATCTCGCCGAGCGCTCGCAACACCAGGTAGACCGCGATACCGCCGATCAGGTAGGCCAGGAGCACCGACGGGCCGGCTCGTTTGATGGCCTCGGCGCTGCCGTAGAACAGTCCGGTTCCGATGGCTGATCCGAGGGCGATGAAGCGGATATGGCGCGCTGTCAGCCCTCGCTTGAGGCCATCCTGCGTCGCGGCGTCGCTGTTCACTTCTCGGTACTCCAGTCGGATGGATCGTCATACGTGCGCGAACCATTGTCCGCTACCACCGCGCGTGTTCCCGCACGACCCTGTTGGACGGCCGTACAGTGACCTGACACACATGGTCCATTGACGGATCGCTTACGATCGACAAAAGTGTTTGTAACTTTACGTAGCATCAACTCGACTGGAGAGACTGTGTCCAACACCCTCGAAGCAAGCATCGACATCGACGCATCACCGCAGGACGTGTGGGCAATCGTCGCCGACCTGCAGCGCATGGGCGAATGGAGCCCCCAGTGCAAGGTGATGAAGGTAATCGGCGGGACCGTGCGTGAGGGCGCCAAGACGATCAACGTCAACCGCAAGGGCCTGCTGGTCTGGCCGACGTCGTCGAAGGTCGTTCGCTTCGAGCCCAACAAGTCGGTGGCGTTCCGCATCGCGGAGAACCGCACGATCTGGTCCTACGAACTCGAGCCGACCGCTACCGGCACCAAAGTGACCGAGCGTCGCGAGGCTCCCACCGGAACGTCGAAGGTCTCGCAGTTCCTCGTCAAGACCGTCCTGGGCGGAAACGCCGACTTCGAGGTCGAGCTCGTTGAAGGCATGAATGCCACCTTGAAGCGTGTGAAGAGCGAGGCCGAGGCGGCTGCACGCACCTCTGCTTGACCCTCGACCTGGTCGAGGCATCAGGATCCGTTCCATGGATCCCGTGATGACACAGATAGCGCAGGCACAAGAATTGGCGAGCTCCGGCGATCGAGCCGGGGCTCGCTCTGCGTTCGAGAAGGTGTGGGAAGAGATCAGCGCCGCCCCCGATGCGCTCCACATCGTCTCCCTCGCGCACTACATGGCCGACGTTCAAGACGATCCGGCTCAAGAGCTCTGCTGGGACCTGCGCGCCCTCGACGCTGCAGATTCGTTGACCGACGCGCGAGCCCAGGAACACCACGCATCGCTGCAGGTCGCCGGTTTCTATCCATCGCTGCACCTCAACCTGGCTGCCGACTACCGCAAACTCGGACGCGACGCCGAGGCCGTCGAGCATCTGACGAAGGCCGAGGCGTCGGTCGGCACACTCGCCGACGACGGTTACGGCCGGATGATCAGGGGCGCTATCGAGCGACTGCGGGCAGAATTGATCCGTGACCACTAGTTCCGCCCTCTTGACGATCGGCGAGATGTCCAGGGCGTCGGCGCTCCCGATCAGCGCGCTGCGGTTCTACGACAAGGAAGGCGTGCTCGTCCCGCATTCCGTCGATCCGCACACCGGTTACCGCTGGTACACCGACGACCAACTCCGCGACGCACGCGTGATCGCCGGTATGCGGCGCGTCGGTGTTCCGATCCGCGACATGATGGCCGTCCTGACCGGACCGGAACCCCATTCGTGCCTCGACGCCCATCTGCGCAACCTCGAGGACGGTCTCGCCGACGCCCGGGCCGAACTGGGACGAATCCACCGCCTGATCGACGCGCTACCTATCTCCGGCGGCGTGGACATCGACTCGTGGGATCTACGACGCGCACTCGACGCCGTGCTGTTCGCCGTGAACGAGGAATCGGAGTTCCCGATACTTCGCGGCGTCCACCTCGACATTCACGACGGCGTCGCTGCGTTTGTCACCACTGATCAGTTCCGGCTCGCGGTCGCCGAGGTGACAGTTCACTCCGCTCTGACGGTGTCCGCTGTCGTTCCCGTCACCTTCGCGCGATTGTTGCGCGACGTCGCCGGCGTCGTGACGCTGACTTTCTCCGCGCGCACGGTGACTGCGTCGTATCCGGGAGGTGAGGTGTCCAGCCCCCTGATCGAGGACGGAGAGTTCCCCGATCACCGAATCCTGCGCGAGCACCACAACGCCGTCGAACTGAGCGGCGACCACCTTGCCGCCCTGCTCAACGGCACCGAGGACAGTGCCGTCGTCAGCGTCGGCGAAGACGGTGGTGCCCGGGTGGATCCGGGCGGAACGGATCCCCGTGAGAAGTTCCGAGTACTGGTCGACCGGCAGCGACTGCGCGACGCCGCCGCAGCCCAACCGGGGCGGCAACTGGTGATCCGAGTAAGCGGTGCGACGCTCCCGCTGGCGATACGCACCGGCGACTGTGTCGGGTACTACTCGTACTTGATGCCACTACAGCCTGTAGGAGAGAAGGCGTTCACGTAATCTATGGATGCTTTACCACCCCGTACTGTCAGTGCGACCAGCAGAAGACCTACCGAGTAGTTAGAGGAGCCTGTGGCACGCCGACCCACACCCCCCGGAACCCCGCAACCCACCGGGATCGGACATATCGTCGATCTGGTTCGCCATGCGATTCCGCCACTTCATCCCGCCGGCCTGCCGTTCGTGCTGGCCCCGCTGGGAGTTGCAGCTCTGGGCCGCAACCGTAAGTGGGTGCGCCGAGCCGGTCTGACCACCGCCGCCGCATGCGCCACGTTCTTCCGTCACCCGCACCGGGTGCCGCCCAACCGCATCGGCGTCGTCGTCGCACCCGCCGACGGCGAGGTGGCGTTGGTCGACAACGCCGTTCCGCCCGCCGAGCTCAATCTCGGAAGCGAGCCGCGCCCGCGCGTCAGCATCTTCCTGTCGGTTCTCGACGTGCATGTCCAGCGCAGCCCTGTCGGTGGAACGGTCAAAGAGGTCGTTCACCAGGCAGGCAAGTTCCTCTCCGCAGATCTCGCCGACGCCAGCGAGGTCAACGAGCGCAACAGCATGCTGATCGAAACCGCCGATGGTCACGACGTTGCGGTTGTCCAGATCGCGGGACTGCTTGCACGCCGCATCGTCTGCTACGCCGGTGTCGGTGACGTCCTGCCGATCGGCGACACGTACGGACTGATCCGTTTCGGCTCACGCGTCGACACCTATTTCCCCGCCGGAACCACACTCCTGGTCGAGCCGGGACAACGCACGATCGGTGCTGAAACAGTTATCGCGCAACTGCCGTGAAGACGCCGAAGATGAAGTCAGCCGTGAAGAAGCCGGGAGCAGCCCAACCCGGCGCGAAGATGCCCAAACGCACCCAGGCGGTGCGGTTGCTGCCGTCCGTCATCACCATCCTGGCGCTGTGCGCCGGGCTGTCCGCCGTCAAATTCGCTCTCGACGGACAACCCGGTACCTCGCTCGCGATGATCGGCGCAGCTGCCGTCCTCGATTCACTCGACGGCCGCATCGCGCGACTGCTCGACGCCACCAGCAAGATCGGCGCCGAACTCGACTCACTGGCCGACTCCATCTCCTTCGGCGTCGCCCCGGCCCTGGTCCTGTACGTGACCTTGCTGGACGGCACCAGCATCGGCTGGATCATCGCGTTGATCTACGCGGTCAGCATCGTGTTGCGACTCGCACGTTTCAACACCCTGCTCGACGACGACGACGACGTCCCCGCGTATGCACGTGAGTACTTCGTCGGCGTTCCGGCTCCGGCCGGCGCACTCATCGCCCTCACTCCCCTGGCCGCGACGGCTCAGTGGGGTGACGGCTGGTGGTCTTCGCACTTCGTCGTCATCGTGTGGACGCTCTTCTCGGCTGCACTGATCGTCAGCCGCATCCCGACGCTGGCGATGAAGTCGGTATCCGTGCCGCCGCACATGGCGGCCGGCCTGCTCGTCCTGGTGACGTTGGCTGCAGCCGCACTCATCACCTACCCGTACATCCTGCTGATCGTTCTCATCGCGATCTACCTGGTGCACATCCCGTTTGCCGTGCACTCGAAGCGGTGGGTGGCAGCACGTCCCGAAACCTGGGACATCAAGCCTTCCGAACGCCGCGCGATCCGACGCCAACCCAACGTCGGTGGCCGCCGCTCGGCCGCTCGTCTCGGATTGCGGCGACCCCGCTAGTCCACGACGTACTCTCGAGAGGTGACTTCGCCGGAACTCGCCCTCACCGTTCGACTCAACACCTCTGCCGCCGACCTACGCCGCGGGGTCGTGCGCTTGCACCCCGAAGCGTTGGCGGCGTTGGGCATCCGCGAATGGGATGCCATCGCACTCATGGGAGCCCGCGGCACCGCGACCGTCGCGGGCCGTGCACCCACCGGAACCCCGGCAGGCACGATCCTTCTCGACGACGTCACCATGTCGAACGTCGGCCTGACCGAGAACTCATCCGTCGTGGTCGGTCCGGTGACGGTGTACGGAGCGCGATCCGTCTCCGTCACCGGCTCGTCCATGGCGACAAATTCGATCAGCTCGACGGTTCTGCGACAAGCCCTTCTGGGCAAGGTCGTCAGCGTCGGCGACACGGTCTCGCTCCTCCCCCGCGATCTCGGTCCGGGTACGAGCACTTCCGAAGCCACCCAAGCGCTTTCCCGTACCTTCGGCGTCGCGTGGACATCCGAACTGCTCACCGTCACGGCCGTCGAACCTGCCGGTGGTCCGGTCAGCGTCCAGCCGAATTCGGCAGTCAACTGGGGTTCCGGCTCGGCGGGCACACTGACACCGAGTGCGCTTGTTTCCAGTCCGGCCGCCGTCGCGATCGAGCCTGCACCGTCGGTTCCGCTGGATCACCTCGTCGGCGCGCAAGCGCAGGCAGCCAAGCTGACCGAGTGGCTCGGCCTGGCACTCGACGAACCAGAACTGCTCCGTACGCTCGGCGCCTCCCCGCACCTCGGCGTCCTCATCACGGGCCCCGCCGGCGTGGGCAAAGCCACGTTGGCCCGCTCGGTCCTGTCCTCGCGCAAACTTGTCGAACTCGACGGCCCGGGAGTCGGTGCCACCGAGGCGAATACCCGCCTGCAGCGAATCGTCGACGCCGTTGCTGCCGTGCGCGGCGGTGGTGTACTGCTGATCAGTGACATCGACGCTCTGCTTCCGGCCACCGCGGAACCGGTATCCGCACTGATCCTCGAACAACTGCGCAGCGCCGTCGCAACCCCGGGCGTGGCATTCGTCGCGACCTCCGCCCATCCGGAGACCGTCGACGCGCGCCTTCGCGGCCAGGATCTCTGCGATCGAGAACTCGCACTTACCCTGCCGGACGGCGCAACCCGCAAGGCGTTGCTCGAACTCCTGCTCCGCCGCGTGCCCACCGGAACCCTCGAACTCGACGCCATCGCCTCGCGCGCACCGGGATTCGTGGTCGCCGACCTCGCGGCGCTCTGCCGTGAAGCTGCCTTGCGAGCGGCGACGCGGGCGTCCAAATCCGGTGATTCTCCGGAGATCACGCAGGAAGATCTTGTCGGTGCCCTCGAAGTGATTCGGCCACTGTCTCGTTCGAGTACCGAAGAACTGTCGATCGGCAGCGTCACCCTCGACGACGTCGGCGACATGGTCGAAACCAAACAGGCGCTCACCGAAGCGGTGCTGTGGCCGCTACAGCACCCCGACTCCTTCGCACGCCTCGGTGTCGACCCACCCCGCGGCGTGCTCCTCTACGGCCCTCCCGGCTGCGGTAAGACGTATCTCGTTCGTGCCCTTGCCAGCTCAGGTCACCTCAGCGTCCACGCCGTCAAAGGTGCGGAGCTGATGGACAAGTGGGTCGGCGCCTCCGAAAAGGCCGTAAGAGAGTTGTTCCAGCGCGCACGCGATTCGGCGCCCTCGTTGATCTTCCTCGACGAAATCGACGCCCTTGCCCCGCGTCGTGGTCAAAGTTCCGACTCCGGGGTGTCGGATCGCGTCGTAGCCGCGTTGCTGACCGAACTCGACGGCGTCGAACCGCTACGCGACGTCGTGGTGTTGGGCGCCACCAACCGACCGGATCTGATCGACCCGGCTCTTCTGCGCCCCGGCAGACTCGAACGTCTCGTATTCGTACCGCCGCCGGATGCGGAGGCCCGCAAAGCGATTCTGCGTGCTTCCGGCAAGTCGGTACCGCTCGCCGAAGATGTCGATTTGGACATTCTGGCCGTCGATCTCGAGGGATACTCGGCAGCAGACTGCTCGGCTCTCCTGCGTGAGGCTGCACTCGCCGCCATGCGTCGGAGCATGGACGCGGCCGACGTGACGGCCGCGGACGTGGCAACCGCCCGTGAGAAGGTACGTCCCTCACTCGATCCCGAGCAGGTGGCACACCTACAGGCGTACGCGGACAACCGATAAGGACTGACCATGGCTGCTGATCTGGTTCTGTACGGCGACATCGTGACCATGCACGAGGAATCACCACGCGCCCAGGCGCTCGCCGTGACGGGCGGCCGGATCACAGCCGTCGGCGCGCGCACGGACGTCGAGAAACTGGTGGGGCCGGATACCCGCGTCGTCGACGTCGGAGGTGCCACTGTTCTGCCGGGGTTCATCGAGCCACACGGTCACCCTTTGGAAGAAGCCATCGTGCTCGGGCCTGACGTCGTCGACATCCGGCCTGTCACGATCGCCGAGGCGGACGCCGTAGTTGCTGCCGTCGTCGACACTGTTCGTTCGCGAGGTGCTGCCGGCGCTTCTCTGAACGGTTGGGACCCGTTGCTGCAGAAGGGCCTACCCGACCCGACCATCGACTGGCTGGACTCCGTAGCGCCGGAGTACCCCCTCGTGATCATGCACAACTCGGGACACGTCGCGTATTTCAACACGGCGGCAGCAGTGCAGGCCGGCATCACCCGCGATACCCCCGATCCGATCGGCGGATCGTACGGCCACGACGCGACGGGCGCACTCGACGGAGCCGCGTACGAAATGCCTGCGGTGTTTGCAGTCGCGGGCCACGCAGTCACCATCGGTGACGACTTCCCCGCACTGGTGGCGGCCGAATGCGCCCGGCTGAACGCCGCGGGAATCACCACCATCGCCGAATTGTCGTTCGACCCCAAGATGCGGCCAGCCCTGGCCGCGATAGCTGACGCCGGACTGCTCACCACCCGTCTGCGGCTCTACGAAATGTCCAACGACGCACGCACTACCGAGGCGTCGCCGGGCGACGGAAACGACCTGGTGCGCCAGATCGGCATCAAGGCCTGGTCCGACGGTTCGCCGTGGGTCGGCAACATCGCCACCAGTTTCCCGTATCTCGATACCGAAGCCACCCGTGCGCTCGGGATCGCCTGCACGCACGGGCATGCCAACTACACCGGCGAACAGATCCACGACATCAGTTCCGCTTACTTCGCCAAGGGGTGGCAGATGGCGTGCCACGCCCACGGCGACGACGCGATCACCATGGTTCTCGACGCGTGGGAGCAGCTTCTGAAGGAGCACCCCCGGCCCGATCACCGGTTGCGCCTCGAACATGTCGGCGCGATGCGTCCGGATCAGTTCGCCCGCGCAGCGGAACTGGGCGTCACGGTCAGCATCTTCATCGACCACTTGCACTACTGGGGTGACGTTCTGGTGGATGACCTGTTCGGCCCCGAATACGGATCCGTCTGGGCCGCAGCAGGATCTGCACTCGCGGCCGGGCAACGGTTCACCTTCCACAACGACGGTCCCGTCACCCCCGCCAATCCGCTACGAAACATGCAGGACGCCGTCACCAGGCTTTCGCCCAGCGGTCGCGTCGTCGCACCCCAGGAACGGATCCCCGTGGACGCCGCCGTGCGCGCCCATACGGTCAACGCCGCTTGGCAGCTGTTCAGCGAAGATCACATCGGGTCCATCTTTCCCGGCGCCTACGCGGATTTGGTTGTGCTGTCGGCAAATCCCCTCGACGTCGAGCCGGCCGAGCTGGCCGACATCACGGTGCTCGCCACCGTCCTGGAGGGCCGGACGGTGTACGGGGACCTGAGCGCGATCGACTGATCGGTCGCCGCGGACAAGACTGTTGCCCTCCCTGCTCGAGTTCCAAGGATCGTTGCGAGAACGGAAACGACGCTGGGTGGTCTCAGAGTTCGGTGTGGACGTCGTCAACGACCTGGGCAATCGCATGTTTCGCCCAGGCCGTGATCTGCTCGTTCGTGTCGCGGTAGTACGGCAAGGCAACCAATGCAATCGACAGAGCCCATGCGCGGCCGCGCGTCCAAGTGCCCTCGTCCACGTCAACATGAAGCCGGAATGTATGCCGAGCGCTCGGCGTCAGCAGAGTCCATGCAATGAGGCAGTCGAGATTGCCTGCCGCAAATCGAATGAAGATCCGAAAAGTCCCAGAAATCAGAATTGTCGAAAATTATTGCATAGGAACAGTTTTCGAGACCCAAGTCTTGTGTTCGAAACTTTGTTCGATTAAACTTTGAGCATGGACAGTCGGGAAGCGTGGCAGCTGGATGGCGAGGACCTCAAGAGTGAGGTTCTGGATCTGGTGCGCGCCCGACACGAATTGCAGTCGCGGATGGTGTTGCTGATCGTGGAGATGTTTTCCCGTGAGGTTCTCGGCGGGAAGGGTTTTCGGGCGATCGCGCAGTGGTTGCATGGTTCGACGAATCTGGAGATCGGTGAGTGCAGCCTGCTGGTCGGGTTGGCGCGGTTGTTGATGCTCGAACCTGTTGTCGCGGATGCATTCCATCGCGGTGACGTGGATGCGTTGAAGGCGCGGCAGGTGGCGTCGTTTTGTCAGCATCCGCCGAAGAACATGACGCCGGCGGATGTGGACAAGGCCCGCGGGATTCTGTTGGGGTTGGCGTCGAAGAACATCGCCGATTGTGATGCGGTGCGGGCAGCGATCCGGCGGATCGAGAAGCAGTACGGCAAACGCGAAGACGGCGTTCCGGTGGGTGAGGATTCGGAGCGTAACGAGTTCTACGCCTCGAAAGGCTTGTACGGGCGGGTGACCGTGAAGGGTGATCTGGATGCTGTGAACGGGGCACGTCTGATCACGTTGCTGTCGAGTCTGTCGGCGCCGACGCCGGAGAAAGACGGCGTGAAGGACACGCGTACTCCGGCATTACGGCGTGCGGACGGGTTTTGCGAGTTGTTGCGCCGGTACGAGCGGGCGGGGTTGGGTCCGATCGAGGGCGGGGTTAAACCGCACATCACGGTGACTGCGTCGGCGAAAGATATGACAGACCTTAAAGTTCTGAAAGACCTCTTGCCGTCGACTCAGGAACTGGGTTTCGCGTGGACGGATTGGGTGGGCCCGATCAGCATCGACACCGCCCGGATGTTGGCCTGCGACTGCACGGTCACCCGGATCCTCCTGGATGAGAATGGTGTTCCGCTCGACTGCGGTAAGGAAGCGAGAACAGCAACGGTGCCGCAGCGGCGGGCTCTTGCGGTTCGGGATGGCGGGTGTGCGTTTCCAGGGTGCGGGACGCCGTCGGGGTGGTGCGATGCTCACCATATTGTTCACTGGAACGATGGCGGCCCAACGGATCTCGACAATCTGATCTTGTTGTGCGGTCATCATCATCGGACGATGCACCACACGGAGTGGCGGGTGGAGATCGGGCCGGATCGCAAATCGGTGTTCTATCCGCCGATGTCAGTTGATCCGTATCAGCAGCCGATCGGCGGGAACGGCCCACCGACAGCAGCCTGAAGTGAAACAACTCGAGACGCGAGCACCGGGGCACGATCATGCCCCGGTGCTCATGGTGCGTTCCGTCATCTTCGCGGAGACGTACGGCCTACCAGCGGTTCCGAACCTCCTCGGCAAATCCGAGGAGATCTCGAACCACCACGGAGGTACCGTCGTCGAGGATCACTGTGCCGGAGAACTTTCCGAACACCTGATGCTGAATCGAACGCAGCACCCCGACGTCGAAAGTCGCGGCACGGTCGATGATCGGCTCGAAAGTCATCTCGAAGCGACCATCGTTGCTCGAGAAGTTCCACGGAGCGCCGTCGTACGTTCCCTGCGGGATGCCGAAGTCGATCCTGTCCAGTTTGTGTGCCCGCCCTCCGACAAACACGATGTTCTCGCTGGCCGCCGTAGTATCGCCGAAGCCGTAACCGATGTTGAATCCGAACCGCTCGCCGTTCACCACTCCGGATGCAGAACCCCAGTACCAGGTGTTGTCGTAAGTCCAGACTCCCCTGCCCCAATCGAGAACGCCGAACGAGTCCTCCGAGCGAAATGTGAAGTCGTCGCTCCCGATTCGCACGGTCCCGGCAGCGGGCAGGCAGTTGATCTTCTGGTTGTAGTAAAACGATCGGGACGCCTTCGGAAACGGTGTGGCGATCACCATCCGGTCATCGGCAGGACTCGCCAGGAACAAATCGGCATGAAGACCTCGTCCACCGTCGAAAGCCGGGTAGTCGACGATCAGGTGGCGCCCACCGTCCACATGGCGAAACTCGAAGCGAGCTTTACCTTTCGACACCACCACATCACCGTCGTCCGCGCTTTCGGGCAGGCCGAGCCTTCCCATCGGGAACGGCAGCATCACGTTTTCGGTAATCTCGTGTGGTGTTCGGAAATCGAGCCAGGAGACTCCGAGCAAGCCCATGTACCCGTTGTCGGCGACGGTCAACGCGATGCCGTAATCCGCAGTAAGAACGCAGTAGTAGTCCCACTCCTTGATCCGGAACTTCGGAGCGGCGATCGCAGAGCGTCGATACTTGCGAATCTCCGATGGGGCCCAACCCGTCTCGACCAAATGTCCGCCATCGTCGAGAAGCGGGCCGGGCGACATCAGTGTCTGCATTCTTACTTCCAGCGTCCCAAGATCTCGTTCGCACGGTTGGCCAATGCCATCTGGAAGAACGGACCGAAGCTCACACGTGCCACTCCGAGCGGACCGAAACTTGCCGGGTCGTCCTGATCCGGGATTCCGATCGCATTGATCGGAAGTGGGAGCTCGGACGTCAGGCGGCGCTGGGTCGCGTCGTCATGCCGCCCGACGGGGTAAAGAACGTCGGCGCCGGCGTCGGCCGCCAGCTTGAGGCGTGCGATGGCGCGATCGACGCGATCGGACTCGTCACCGACCTGCTTCACGAACAGGTCGGTGCGCGCGTTGACGACAACGTGAACTCCGGCTGCGTCGGCGGCCTGACGAAGCCCACCCACGAAGTCGGCGTGCTCCTGCGCCTCGCGCAAGCGTCCGCCTTCACTGTGAACGGTGTCCTCGATGTTGAGTCCGACAGCGCCGGCATCGATCAACCCGTCGATGAGAACTGCCGGCTCGAGCCCGTAACCACCCTCGATGTCCACCGAGATCGGGGCGTCGACCGCACCGGTGATCTGCTTGATCCGGTGCAGAAGTTCGTCGAAGGTGATGCCCTCGTTGTCCGGCTTGCCGATGGAATCGGAAACCGGATGACTGCCTACCGTCAGGGCTGCAAAACCGGCAGCCACCGCAAGATTCGCCGACCACGCGTCCCACACCGTCGGGAGAATGACCGGATTACCTGGCTGGTGCAACGCCAGTAGAGCAGTTGCCTTGTCGTTGATCGAAGTCATGCGGTGGCTCCTCGAGATCGTGGGGTGTACCTCTCACCTACCGACTCTAGTGAGCGACCGGGCAGCCTGTGCTCTTGTAATCGACCTGGAACTCCTTGATGCCGTTGATCCAACCCGAGCGCAGACGGCGCGGATCACCGATCTTGGTGATGTCCGGGACGTTGTCGGCGATCGCGTTGAACATCAAGTCGATCTCCATACGAGCGAGGTTGGCACCGATGCAGAAGTGCGCGCCCGTTCCGCCGAAGCCCAAGTGCGGATTGGGGTTACGAGTGATGTCGAACGTCATCGGGTTCTCGAACACGTCCTCGTCGAAGTTCGCGGAGCTGTACAGCATCACCACGCGCTGCCCCTTCTTGATCGACACTCCTGCCAATTCCGTGTCCTCGAGCGCGGTGCGCTGGAAGGCGGTGACGGGTGTCGCCCAACGGACGATCTCGTCGGCCGTCGTCTTGGGACGTTCCTTCTTGTACAGCTCCCACTGCTCGGGGTTGTCCAGGAACGCGATCATTCCGTGCGTGATGGCGTTGCGAGTGGTCTCGTTCCCTGCGACCGCCAGGATGAGCACGAAGAACCCGAACTCCTCCGGGCTCAAGGAGTCGCCGTCGATGTCGGCCTGGACCAGAGTGGTGACGATGTCGTCTGCCGGGCAGGTACGACGTGCGTCTGCCATTTGGTACGCGTATCCGAGGACCTCGGTGGACGCGACTGCCGGATCACCCTGGTATTCCGGGTCGTCGTAGCCCATCATCTCGTTGGACCACTTGAACAGCTTGTCTCGATCGTCCTGCGGTACACCGATCAGATCCGCGATCGCTTGGAGCGGCAGCTCGCTGGCAACCTGCTTCACGAAGTCGCCCGGGCCTTCGCTCACAGCGGTGTCGACGATGCTCCGTGCACGACGGTCCAATTCGTCGCGCATGCCGTTGATCGCGCGAGGCGTGAACAGCTTCGAAATCAGCTTGCGGAGCTTGGTGTGCTCCGGTGCATCCTTGTTGAGCAGAAGATGCCGGAGCATCTCGACGGCCTCACGTGGCATGTCGTCGGCGAAACGCGCGATCGCGGTGTTCTCCCAGCTCGAGAACACATCGCTGCGCTGGCTGACCTCTTTGACGTCAGCGTGACGCGAGACCACCCAGTAGCCCTCGTCCTGGAATCCACCGACCGTCGGCGGCTGCTCACACCACCACACGGGTGCGTTGCGACGCAGTTCGGCGAATTCCTCGAAAGGGATCCGCTCCCCGAGGACAGCAGGATCGGTGACGTCGAATCCGGCCGGCAGGTCAGGCGTGCGTGTTGTGTCCGAGATGGTCATGGCGTCCTCTGATCGGTCGAATGTGCGCTACACCACAGAGTAGCTTTCACTAACGGACTGTCAAGTGAAAGACGGAGAGTCTCGTGCAACTGACCCGTGAGAGCCCCCGCGGCACTAGGATCCTGGTAATGACAGATACCTCCGGCAGACTGACGCTGCGAGAGAAGCAGAAGCAGCGAACCCGCGCAGACCTCGTGGATGCCGCCGGCGCGCTCTTCACCGAACGCGGATACGCGGCTGTCACCGTCGAGGACATCGCCGGCCGGGTCGGTTGCAGCCGAGCCACCTTCTACCTGCACTTTCCCGGAAAGATCGACATCCTCAAGGCGCTCGGCTCGAACACCGTCGTATCCAGCACCCTCGCCATATTCCAGGATCTCGACCACGTACTCGATTCCGGTTCGCGCGAAGAATTCGCCGGCTGGATCAACCGCGCTCTCGACTGGTGCCGCGATCACCACCACATGATGCGGGCGTGGGACGAGGCCATGGTCCTCGAACCCGAGTTCCGCACACTGGCCCGCGAAGGCATCTCAGCACTGCCCAACGCTATGCCGTCGTACCTGGCACGCTGGCCGCAGAGCCGACACGACGAGGCGAAACTCCGGGTCGAGCTCCTGCTGACACAAGTCGAGCGCTTCTTCATTCGCTGGGCGGAACAGGGCGCGATCACCGCGGGTGCGGACGTCGCAGCAGACGTTCTCACCGACATCTGGTTTCCGGCACTCACGCCGCCCACGACCGATGTTGCGGCGCCGCGATAGGTTGGCCCGATGCCACTCGATCTTCGAGCGATCCTCACCACCGTCGCTGCGCTCCTGTCCGGGATACTCGCGGCGCTGGCCCTGACCAATCCGGTTCTCCGTGACTGGGCCATCGTGGCCTCTCCGTCGGAAGTAGATCGCTGGATCAGCAGTGGACCCACCGCTGTCGGGCTCGGCGCCGTGGTTGCCGTGCTTGCCTGCGCACTCTCACAGCGTCGCGGCTCCCGTCGGGCAGCCTGGATCGCGATCACCGTCGGGGTCGCCGTCATCGCGATCATTCGGGCAGTCGTGCCCGAGGTTGCGTCACTGGACCTGCTGATCGCCTTGATCATCGTCAAAAGTGTTGCAGCCGGTGCAATTCTGGGTTGTGTGGTTGCCGTCAGTTGGGATCGCACCGCCACGAAGAACGCCACCCTCCTCGGCGTGCTTGCCGCCTTCCTCGCGGTTCGCACGTTCGCCGGCGGGACGGGCCGGATGAGTACGTCTTCGGTAGGTGAGCCGTCGTGGTGGCTGATCGGCGCCACGGCCGCAGCAGCAATCGCCTGTGCAGTGACCGCGCAATCCGGCTTCCGGATCCGCAAGCCCGACGCGGGCGAAATCCGCATAGCGCTCGTGGTGATCGCCGCGCTGGCGATCGGGCATCGAGTGCTCGGCGCCGTGATCGATCGCCAGCAGTACGCGTCCGAGGCAACTGCCTGGATCGTCATGGTCTTGGCAGCGGGCGCTGCGCTCGCGTTGACATGGATCGCCGCCTACCGTCTCGGCGACACCTCCGGTGCTGGTGGCAAGTTCCTCTGGGCCGCAACCGCTCTGGCCGCTGCGTCGGCTCCGCTGTTCGTCGACATCGCGAAGGGTTCCGGCCACTGGGGAGACCTGAAGTCCCCCTGGGTACTGGTGCTTTTCGCAGCCCTGCCGGTCGCCGTCGGATTGCGACTGCACAAGCAGGTGCCAAACCTCGTTCCCATCGCCGTTCTCGTTGCGGTACCGCTGTCAGAACTACTGCCCTTCGACTCCGCGCACGGTGTCTGGTCAATCGCACTGAAGATCGCCTCGCTGGGTCTCGCCGCCGGATTGCTGTTCGGTGCCCTGGCTCCCGGCAGCCTGGTCGACGCCACACTCGGACTCGCCATTCCCTTTGCCGCAATGACCTTCTCGTCGATCGCTGTTCTCACCGATCAGCTCGCTTTCCCACCGATGATGACGTCGATATACATCCAAGGCCAGCTCGATATCGATGCGGTCTCTCCCCACGGCGACGGAGGATTATTCGGACGCGGCGTCGGAATCACCGTCGACTACGTCACCCCTCAGACCGTCGGCACTGCAATCCTCTTCGCCTTGATCATCGGCTTCTGCGGTGCAGCGATCCTCCGACGGTCCCATCCACCCGTCGACACCACGGAATCTCGGATCGAACCGGAGCCAGTCGACTGACACACCGTCACCGGACTGAGACCTGCTATTGCGGTGCAACTGGTACCGGATTGACTATTTTGGAGCAGTGCCCATCGCCCGCAGGACGCTGCTCGTCGCGCTGAGTGGCGTGACGGCATTCGTCGTCACCGTCGTCGCCCTGGCACCGTTCGTGAACAGCCAGTCGACGTCGATTTCGACGGGCGACAGGTTCTGGTCGATCTCGACGATCGGCGCCAGCGTTCTGGCTGTCGTCGCGGTCGGGACAGCCGCGATGATGGCCCGCTGCCGGTTGCGGACCGCGGCCATGACGGTCTTCGGTGGACTCCTACTCGAACTGCCCGGGCTCTACGATCACAACTTCGAGGCACTCTCACCCGTCGGTGCGGGAGTCGCTGTCGGCGCGGTCACGGTTGCTGCCGCTCCCCGGGTCCGAGCCGCTTCCGTCGCGGGAACGATTGTTGCCGTGCATGTCTCGGATTCACTCCTCGACGAGGACGCTATTCCTCGGCGGTACGCAGACTACATCGCCGACAACACCAACCAGTTTCAACCACCAGTGTTGGGGGCAACACTGCTCGCGCTGGCATTGGCCGCCGCCTGCGTCGCCGCGTTCTGGTTCCACGACTTCGACAAGGACCACCCCAAAGAACGGATGGCCGTTCGACCGGTGACTATCGCGGCGGTGCTCACTCTCTTCGGGGTCGCTGCGAATTGGTGGTTCGAGATCACCACCGTCACGGCGGCGGTGCCTCTACTACTCGTCGCGCTGGTGATCACGGTGATCTGCGCGCGGGTGCTGGGCGACGGCAGTCGTATCCTGCTGATGTGTACCGCTGCCGTCGCAACTCTGGCGGCGGTCTCGGCGAACCGTCCCGCAACCGAAGCTATGGAATGGTCGAAAACCCCCGCCTCCACCGCCGTCGTGATCGGACTCGTCATCGTCGCCGCGGCAGCGATCGGCGCGATCGCTCCCTCGCGAGTCGTCGGCTACGGATTGCTCCTGACGGTCACGGTCGCCGGGATCGTCAGCTACGCCACGTCGCCGTCGCCGAAGATCGGTGACGTTCTCACGATCAGCGATCTTCTTGTCGCCTTCACCGCTGCGGTCGTCACATACGCGATCGCCAGCGCGATGTACCGAGAGCCACCGCGGACCGGAGCGTCGCGAGCACTCGTCGGACTCGGTGTCATCTTCGGCCCGACGGCGCTGGCCCTGCTCGTCTATCCGCAGTTCGACTACGGATGGACGGCGTACACGCCGCTCGACGAGAACAAGCCCTTCAACGGCATCACGACGGTCGGCCCGTTCGAAATCTCGACCGACATTCTGATACTCGACGCCGTGGCGCTGATCATCGTGGCCGTCTGCGCCTACGTGAGTCTCCGATTGGGGCGGATCAATCGATCCGTTCCTCCGCCGATCAGTCGATCAGATCCATCGACGCCAGGCGATGGAACACTTTGAGCGATCCTGGCGCCACATCGTCCATCGCTGCGTACTCGGCGAGCGTGAAGTAGCGGAACTCGGCGATCTCGCTGGTCGGGTGCGGGTCTCCGGCCATCTCCGCCAGATAACAACTCATGTGCAGGCCCGTGTCCGCGGAATGTCCGAAAGCGTGAGCCTCGAAGACGTCGAGGAACGTGACCGTCCCGTCGACCAGATCGACGTCGAGTTCCTCCCGAATTTCGCGGTGCAACGCCTGCTCGGGCGTCTCCCCCGGGTCGATCTTTCCGCCGGCCATGTAGAACGCCGTCTTGCCCACGGAGCGGGTCTGGATCAGCTTGCGGTCACGAATGTGTGCAAGGGCAGCGGTACGGATGATCGTGGTGGGTGTCGACGAATTCACGTCGTCCAACCTACGTGTATCAGCGAGTGCCGATGATGTCCGAATCGACTCGCTGCACATCGAAACTGCCACGCCCGGTAATATGTACGCAAAGACAACCTCTCCGACAAGGTGAATTGTCTCGTTAATCCGATAGGTTCGATTTTGTTCGGACACCCCGCCGCCCGCTGACAACACGACGGAGTGCCTTTTGCTCGCTATCTTGCTTGCCCATGCCGTTGCCGCCCTCTTGGCTCCGCTTGTGGTGCGCAGGTTAGGGCGAAACGGCTTCTTCCCCCTCGCGATAGTCCCCCTCGCCGGCCTCGGCTGGGTCATCGACAAATGGGGCACCGTCGAGACGCTGCACATCACCTGGGTTCCAGGGCTGTCGATGGACATCGACTTCAGGTTCGACGCGCTCTCGGCCATCATGGCCGTGCTCGTCCTGGGTGTCGGCACGCTCATCCTGGTCTACTGCGCCCGCTACTTCACCGACGACGAACCTCGACTCGGTATCTTCGCCGCCGAGATGGTCGCCTTCGCGGGTGCCATGTTCGGGCTAGTGACCAGCGACAACATGCTGCTTCTCTACGTGTTCTGGGAACTGACGACGGTCCTGTCGTTCCTGCTCGTGGGTCACTACGCCGAACGCGCCACCAGCCGCCGCGCCGCGACCCAGGCACTGCTGGTCACCACCGCGGGTGGTCTGGCGATGTTGGTCGGCATGATCATCCTCGGCCAGGTCGGCGGCAGCTACAACCTGTCCGAACTGGTCGCGAACCCGCCGACGGGGTGGCTCCCGTCCGTCGCGATCGTCCTGATCCTGATCGGTGCGCTCTCCAAATCGGCAATCGTGCCCCTGCACTTCTGGCTTCCCGGTGCAATGGCCGCGCCAACCCCTGTCAGCGGTTATCTTCACGCTGCTGCAATGGTCAAGGCCGGTATCTACCTCGTCGCGCGCCTGGCTCCCGGGTACGCCGATTCGCCGCCGTGGCGCATCACCATCATCAGTTTGGGTCTGCTGTCGATGATCCTCGCCGGTTGGCGAGCCATGCGCGCGTACGACCTCAAACTCGTCCTCGCCTTCGGAACGGTCAGCCAACTCGGCTTCATGATGGTCCTGGTCGGCATCGGCACGCGTGACGCCGCCCTGGCCGGCATGACGATGGTCGTGGCGCACGCGATGTTCAAGGCCGCACTCTTCATGGTCGTTGGCATCATCGATCACACGACCGGCACCCGTGACCTGCGCAAACTTGCTCACCTGGGTAAAGCGGCACCCGCTCTCGCGATCATCGCGAGCCTCGCTGCCGCCAGCATGGCCGGTCTGCCACCGCTACTCGGATTCGTCGGCAAGGAAGCCGCACTCGAATCGGTGCTCGAAACGAACGCGCTCGGCCACTGGTCGTCCATCGCCGTCGTCACGGTGATCGTGTTGGGCTCGATCCTCACCGTCGGCTACAGCGTCCGCTTCATCTGGGGCGCCTTCGGACGTAAGACCCTGAGCAAGCCGAGCCCAGCCGTGAGCAAGATGCACAAGCCGGGTTGGCTGTTCCTGTTCGCGCCAGGCCTGCTCGCTGTTCTCGGTCTGGCCGCCGGCATTCTCTCGCCCCAGCTCGAGAAGCTGCTGACGCCGTACTCCACCACGCTGGCCCCCGGACCGCACGCCGACTACCACCTCGCGCTGTGGCACGGATTCAACACTCCGCTGCTGCTCACCTGCATCGTCATCGCCGGCGGCATCGCGCTCTACATCGCGCAGCGTCAGATCAGCCGACTGCACTTCGAGCACCCGCCGCTCGGCAACGCCGACCGTATCTACGATGCGACCCTGCGCGGCATGGACACCATCTCGATGCGCCTGACCGGTGCCACTCAGCGTGGTTCGCTCCCTCGCACACAGTCGACGATTCTCGCGACGCTGGTCGTTGTGCCGCTGTTCCTGCTGATCATCGACACCGATGGCGGCGGAGTCGACCTTCGGATGTGGGATTCACCCATCCAGTTCACTATCGCGCTGATGATGATCTCGGCCGCCATCGCCGCGACGCTGATGCGCAACCGACTCGCCAGCGTCATCCTCGTCGGACTCACCGGCTACGGCTGCGGCGTGTTGTTCGCGCTGCACGGCGCACCCGACCTCGCGCTGACCCAGTTCCTCGTCGAGACACTGACACTGGTGATCTTCGTGCTCGTGCTCCGGAAGTTCCCCGCCGAAGTCGACGAGAGCAAGGCGATCGGCTTCAAGTGGCCGCGTGCCGCACTCGCCATCGCCGTCGGTATCACCGTCACCACCATCGCGGCCTTCGCGACCAATGCCCGAAACACTCGTCCGATCTACGAGCTGCTTCCCGACGCTGCCTACGACCTGGGCAACGGCAAGAACGTCGTCAACGTCCTACTCGTCGACATCCGCGCATGGGACACCCTCGGTGAGATCTCGGTGCTGCTGGTAGCTGCGACAGGCGTCGCCAGCCTCGTCTTCCGCAACCGCCGGTTCGGTATCGCGCCGCGCGTCGCGGACGCCCCCTCCGTCATCGTCGACAAGGCAGCTGCCAACTCGGACACGACGTGGTTGCGCGGCGGAGACCTCATCGATCCTCGACACCGTTCGCTGGTTCTCGAGGTCACCACGAGGTTGATCTTCCCGACCATCATGGTGTTGTCGATCTACTTCTTCTTCTCCGGTCACAATGCCCCCGGTGGCGGTTTCGCCGGAGGCCTGACGGCGGGCCTGGCGCTGGTACTTCGGTACCTCGCCGGCGGACGCTACGAACTCGGTGAAGCCGTACCCATCGACGCGGGCAAGATTCTCGGCCTCGGTTTGGCGCTGGCCGCGGGCACCGCCCTGGTGTCGCTGTTCCTCGGCGCCCCGGCGCTCTCGTCCGCCGTCTTCGAGTTCACACTCCCGCTCATCGGCCACGTCAAACTGGTCACCGCACTGTTCTTCGACCTGGGCGTCTACCTCATCGTGGTCGGCCTGGTCCTGGACGTACTCCGAAGTCTCGGCGCCCGCCTCGACGCAGAAATCGAGGTGAAAGCACCATGAGCGCAAACATCGGAATGCTGATCCTGATCGGCGTCCTCACGTCGGCCGGTGTCTACCTGCTGATCGAACGAAGCATCACTCGGATGCTGCTCGGTCTACTTCTATTCGGCAACGCCATCAACCTCTTGATCCTGACCGTCGGTGGATCGGACGGGAATCCGCCCATCGTCGGCCGAGATTCGGTCCACGAGGAAATAGCGGATCCGCTCGCCCAGGGCATGATCCTGACGGCGATCGTGATCACGATGGGTATCGCCGGCTTCGTTCTGGCACTGGCGTACCGGTCTTACAAGATCAACACCGCCGACGCCGTCGAGGACGATCCCGAGGACACCAAGGTTCTCAAGCGTCGCCTGCCTGCCGACGCTCCCGACCACGACCGCTCCGACGACCCGGTCACCGGTGCCCCGAGCATCGGCGGCGACGCATTCGACAAGGACGGCAACCCTATTCCCCTCGAACAACTGGTCAACCTCGAGGACATCGAATGCTACGACGAACTCCACGACGGCGACTTCGAGGACGAACCGGTACCCGACTGGGCCACCGACCTTGCTCGTAAGAAGGAATCCGAGAAGCGGCGCAAAGACGCTCGCCAGACCAAGATCGAGGGAGGTGGAGGCGCATGACCATCTCGGACAACCTGATGGGAGCCCTTGCGCCCCTGCCCGTTCTGATCCCGATGCTGGCCGCAGCTGCGACGCTGGTCGTCGGCCGACGTCCTCGTTTCCAGCGCGTGATCACACTGATCGCGCTCGTCGGCGTCGTCGCGGTGTCGGGCTTGCTGCTCTACCTCGCCGACCGCGACGGTACTACGGCCGTTCAGGTCGGCGGCTGGGACTCCCCCATCGGCATCACACTCGTGGTCGACCGTCTCTCGGCGATGATGCTCGTGGTCTCGTCGGTGGTGTTGCTCGCCGTCATGATCTACGCGATCGGTCAGGGTATCCGCGACGGCAGCGAGGCCCAGCCGGTCTCGATCTTCCTGCCGACCTATCTCGCATTGACTGCCGGAATCTCCAACGCGTTCCTCGCCGGTGACCTCTTCAACCTCTACGTCGGGTTCGAGGTTCTGCTCGCCGCGAGTTTCGTGCTCCTGACGCTCGGTGCCAGCGCCGACCGCGTCCGGGCAGGCGTCTCGTACGTGATGGTCTCGATGGTGTCCTCGCTGATCTTCCTGGCGGGCATCGCCTTCGCCTACGCGGCGACCGGCACCCTCAACATGGCCGACATGGCCCTGCGCTTCGACAACATTCCGCCGGGCACACGAACCGCCATCTTCGCTGTCCTGCTCGTGGCGTTCGGCATCAAGGCTGCGGTCTTCCCGCTGTCCGCGTGGCTACCGGACTCGTATCCGACCGCGCCCGCACCGATCACCGCCGTCTTCGCCGGGTTGCTCACCAAGGTCGGTGTGTACGCGATCATCCGCGCACACTCACTGCTGTTCCCGCAAGGAGAACTCGACAACGTACTGATGGTGTGCGGCCTGCTCACGATGGTGGTCGGCATCATGGGTGCCATCGCGCAGAGCGACATCAAACGTCTGCTCTCGTTCACACTGGTCAGCCATATCGGTTACATGATCTTCGGTATCGCACTGTCCACGACGTCCGGGCTGTCCGGCGCGATCTACTACGTCGCCCACCACATCATCGTGCAGACGACGCTCTTCCTCGTCGTGGGTCTGATCGAACGACAAGCCGGGTCGTCGTCGCTGCGCCGTCTCGGCGGTCTGGCGGCGGCCAGCCCGATCCTCGCGATCGTCTTCCTGATCCCGGCGCTGAATCTCGGTGGTATCCCGCCGTTCTCGGGCTTCATCGGCAAGGTCGCGCTCCTTCAGGCCGGTGCGGCCGACGCCAGCGCGTTGGCTTGGATCCTCGTTGCCGGCGGCACGATCACCAGCTTGCTGACGCTCTACGCCGTCGCCCGCGTGTGGACCAAGGCTTTCTGGCGAGCCCGGGCCGACGCGCCCGAAGGTGACCTCGCCGACGTCAGCCCGTCAGCGTTGATCGACGAGTCCGAAGAGGACATCGCGTTCGTCGACCGCGAGGATGTCGGCAAGATTCCGCTCTTCATGCTGATTCCGACGGTCGGACTTGTCATCGTCGGTCTGGCACTGACGGTGTTCGCGGGCCGGATCATCGACATCAGCGACAGAGCGGCGAAGGATCTGCAGGACCGGTCCATCTACATCGACGCGGTTCTCGGCAACCACCGGCCCGTGCCGGTCGACGAAGCTCCCGTCGCTGCAGACGACCCCGCAGCCGTTCCGAATACCGAGGCCCCGAACACCGACGTCCCGAATACCGAGGAGGCTCCGCGATGAAACGCGAACAGGTACTCCGCGTCGGGATCCTGCTGTGGCTGATGGTCGTATGGATCCTGTTGTGGGGCAACATCAGTTTCGGCAACATCTTCGGCGGACTCGCCGTCGGCCTGATCATCATGGTCCTGCTTCCCCTCCCCCGCGTACCGGTCGAGGGTCGGGTACATCTGCTGTCGATTCTGCGTCTGCTGTGGATGATCGTGTACTACGCGATCCAGTCGAGTATCCAGGTCGCGTGGCTGGCGATCCGTCCGTCGCCGCCGCCGGTCACCGGAGTTCTGCGGTACCAACTCGGGATCAAGTCCGACCTGGTTCTCACCCTGTGCATCGACGTTCTCAACCTGATCCCCGGCACGATGGTTCTCGAGATCGACCAGAACCGACGCATCGTCTACGTCCACGTGCTCGACGTCGGCTCGCAGAAAGCCGTCAGCGCGTTCTACCGCTCGGTGGAGGACCTCGAGCGGTTGTTCATCGCGTCGTTCGAACGTGATTCGGACTGGCAACCCAGCCCATGGCACCAGCGCGACTACGAATTCGATGCACCCCGGCAGGAGGACCAACCATGAACGGGTTCATCACCACGATCTTGATCATTTCCGGAGTGATTCTGCTGATCGCCGCCGTACTGACCACGTTCCGATTGCTCGACGGTCCGAGCTCACTCGACCGCCTCGTCGCCCTGGACACGATCATCGCGGTCTCGATGTGTGGACTCGCGGTCTGGGCCGCGTACAGCAAAGACACGACCATTGTTCCCGCGATCGTCGCGCTGGCGCTGGTCGGCTTCATCGGTTCCGTGTCCGTCGCGCGCTTCCGGGTGAGTGACCAGTGATCGGCAACATCCTCGACACGATCGGGGCCATCTCCATCTTCCTCGGCGCGCTGCTCGCGCTGACCGCCGCGGTGGGAATCGTTCGCTTCCCCGACACTCTGCGTCGTATGCACGCGGCCACGAAACCTCAGGTGGTCGGACTGATCTTGGTCCTGATGGGCGCCGTGTTCCTGCTTCGTGGGAGCGTCGACATCTGGATGTTGGTCCTGGTGGGCATCTTCACGCTGCTGACGGCGCCCGTGATCGCGCACAGCGTCGGCCGAGTCGCCTACCGCGAACAGCGCGAAGAGGACGACCTCATGAAGATCAACGAGCTGGAAGACCCGGACTCTCTCCTGTAACGGCATCCCACTCGCCGTCGCGCTCGCCCCACACCGCAAGAGCAGTGCCGGGGCGGGCGAAGAAGGTGGCGAAGTACGCCACCGACATGAGAACCAGGACAGCCATCAGCAGCGGCCCGAAGATCGCCGGGTACTCGGCCATCTGCACCGCAGCGAACCGGTACGAGAGCAACAATCCCGCCAGGAGTGCCGAGCCACCGATCAACAGACGCACTCGGAACCACCCCCAGCCTCGCTCCGGATCCCGTAGCGCCGCATCGAGGGTCAAGCACAGGACGGCACCGGCAATGAGGTCGACGCCGTAGTGGAATCCGAAACCGAGCGTCGCGGTCAGGGTCGCAACGAGCCAGAACGATCCCAGGCTGCGAATCCACCACGGTCCGCTGCGCGAGTGGATGAACAGCGCGACTGCCCACGCGGTGTGCAGGCTCGGCATGCAGTTTCGTGGCGCGGCGTCGTCGAACGGTAGCGACGACGGTGATGCGAAGTCGAAACTGGGCACGATGTTCGGCCAGTAGTCACCGATCTGGAATCCGAAACCACGCGGACCGAAGGCGAACACCGGGCCGACCACCGGGAACAGGACGTAGAAGATCGGGCCGATCAGCCCGATGAGCAGGAACGTGCGCAGCAGGTGATGCGACGGCCATCCCTTACGTACTTGATAGAGAGCAACCACGATCACTGCGACGGGTAGTTCGACGTAGATCCAGTCGAGGGCTGCGGCACCGACGGGGCCCATGGCGTCGACGATCTGGCCCATCACCCACGACGGATTCCCGAGAGCCTGGTCGGCGAGAAAGACGTACTCGTCCCACACGTCGGTGCCGACGAGAATGGTGATCTCCAGCCACGTCTCGGCAACCTTGGCCGCGATGATGAGCAACGCGCCCAGCGCGACGCCGTGCAGAACGCTGAGTCGACGCTCACCGGACAACTTCCACACCGCGTACACCGCGATGGCCGTCAGCACCCAGGTGCCGCCGGTGCCCATAGTCAGCGGTCCACCCGAGAACCAGCGGATCGCGCCGACGACCACGTCGATCACGACGGCCGCGGATACCGCGTAGATGCGTTCTTTGTTGTTCAGTCCGACGAGCGCGAGAGCGAGGCCCACCCAAGGCATGGTCGCGGAGCGGGGAACGAGGAAGTAGTCACCGAACAGGCTTTCCACCGGACCGAGATAGCCCTTGTACGACGCGAACGCCTGCACGCCCAGGACCAGCAGGGTCAATGCTGCTGTGCCGATCAGAAGGAGTCGGTGAGAACTCGACCACGAACGGTCCGACTGTCCGGGTGCGCCCCCTCGTTGGGACCAACTGTCTATCAACACCGGACAATAGTAAACGGCGTGTGAACTGAATATGGACACCCACTGGACAAACGGTTGGTATGCCCGGATTTCCAGTCCGCGAAACAGTCCTTCGCACTGTGAACCTGCTAGGTGCCCAACTCTGCGACCAAGGCGTCGACGACCGCAACCAGATCGCCGCCCGTCGCTTCCGCTACACGACGTTGCCGCTGGTAGGACGCGCCGCGCCGGGGAATGTCCGCCACCGACGCCAACTCGTCCGCGCAGCCGAGCGAGACCGCGATCGGCGCCAAGTCGTCGAGTAGGCGATCCAGATCGTCAGTGACGAGGCACTCGTTTGCGTCGGAGTCGAGGATGATCTCGGCGTCCAGTCCGTATCTCGCTGCGCGCCACTTGTTTTCCTTGACGTGCCACGGCTGCATGTTCGGCAGAGTCTCACCGGCGCTCAGTCTGCGGTCCAGATCGACGATGAGGCAGTGGACCAGAGCAACGAGGGCACCCAGTTCGGCGCGCGTCGAGACGCCGTCGAAGACCCGGACCTCGATGGTTCCCCACTTCGGCGCAGGACGGATGTCCCAGTGCATGCCACCGATCTTGGTGATCACACCGGTCTTCATCTGGTCGTCGATGAACGACTCGTATTCGGCCCAGTTCTCGAACTGGTACGGAAGACCTGCGGTGGGGAGCTGCTGGAACATCAACGCTCGATTGGACGCATAGCCGGTGTCGACACCGGCCCACATCGGCGAGGATGCCGACAGCGCCAGCAAATGCGGATAGCGCTGCAGCAGTGCGTTGATGATGGGGAAAACGCGGTCCGCGGACGAGACACCCACGTGGACGTGCACGCCCCAGATCAGCATCTGCCGACCCCACCACTGCGTGCGTTCGATGAGCTCGTCGTAGTCGGGCGTCCGGGTGACCAACTGAGTCGACCATTGCGCGAACGGGTGCGTGCCCGCGCTGATGAGGTCGACGCCCAGCGGATTCGCAGCGCGACGCAGCAGATCCAGTGACCTGTCGAGATCACTCATCGCCTCGCCGACCGTCGAATGAATACCCGTGACGAGTTCAACGGTATTTCGCAGTAGTTCCTTGGTGATGTGCGGGGTTTCGGAGCCGGCAAGCTCTTCGACCGCCGAAAACACCTCGGCTGCTGTGTTGGAGAGATCTCTGGTCTTGCGATCGACCAGCGCGATCTCCCACTCCACGCCCAGCGTCGGACGCGGCGAACCTGGAAATGGAACTACCACGCAGAGAATCCAATCACAGTGTCGGTAAAAACACCGTGCTGGCTACTGCGTGGTAGTCGCCGGAAGTGATGCAAAACTCAGGTGAGTTTGTCAGCTCTTGGTGATGACACCGCAAGCAACGCGTCCGCCTGCGTCACCGGTGTCGAGAGTCTGCTGGTCCGGTGCCGGCGCGTAACGCGTCGGGATGTTGCCGAAGTTGTCCGCTCCGGCGTGGATCATGACGGATGTTCCACCGTTTGCGACCAGTTCGTCGACGGTGAATGCATCGGTCGTGGTGACCAGTGTGGCGGTGCCGTCTTCGAGGACCTGAACCGAAGTGAGGTCGCCGCTCGCCGGGTGGCCCGTGTGACCCTCGGCCTGGAAGTGTCCGCCTGCCGAGAGGAAGTTACCCGGCTCTCCGCCGCTGGGGGCAACGGAATTGGTCTCGCACTTGGCGACCTGGTGGACGTGGAATCCGTGGAAGCCGGGGGTGAGGCCCTTGGCGTCGAGGGTGACCTTGACGTCGCTACCTTCCTGCGCGAACGTGACCGTTCCGACCTTGGCGCCGTCGGTGCCGTTCAGCGTTGCGGTGACCGTTTCGGCAGAAGCGCCGGCGTGAGCCGTCTCGGAACCGTGGCCGCCCGCGCTTTCGTGCGCGCTGGGATCGGCTGCACCGGTCCACACCGGAGGAGTCGTGCCGGGGACGCTGCTGGGCTCTTCGCTGTTACTGCAAGCGGTCAAGCCGAAAGCGGCAATCGCGACTACAGGGGCAACGACGCGCCAGGACATACGCCGGGTGCTGCTGGGGGCCATCGAACCGCTCCTTTGAGGTGGCGAGAAAGTGCTTCTGATCATAACGGCGCGTGTAGTAGCTGGAACCGACGGGTCAGTTCCACCTTCACGACCGGTCAGTTGGAGGTCACGATCACGATCACGCCAGGTGACGCGTTCGCGATGCCGGCGAATCGAGGCTCTGCGGAGACTCCGAGTTCAGCCGCGATCTTCTGCGCCGCTGCCTTCTCCGCCGCGGACGATCCGTAATACACCGTCGTCGTACTGACGGTGCCCTCGCTGTAGTTACCCGTCTCCTCGACGTTCCAACCTGCTGCCGTCAATTCCTCGGCGGTGCCTGCTGCCAGACCGGAGACGGTGCTGTTGTTGAGAACTCGAACGCTGACATTCGACGTGTCGGTGCCGCTCGCGGAGCTGGAAGTCGTGGTCGTCGCAGTTCCCGAGGGTCGCGACGTGGTGGTGGTATCGCCCGAAGCGGGTTGCGTCGTCGCTGCCGGATTGGAAGTGGCAGGTGCCGGCGCGGGGGCGCTCGTCGTGGCAGGCGCCGAGGATTCGGTCTGCTCTGCTGCGGTGTTCTCGTCGCCCGATCCACCGTCGCTCGATCCACCCAGTGAGGCTGCTCCGAGACCGATGAACACGATCGCCAACGCGATCAACACCATGGCGATTGCGCGAAGCGGAGGTCCGGACGGCTGCTCTTTCGGGGTACTCACGATGTCGACCTTATCGCCAGTGCGTGGACAGCCCGATCATATGTACGCGTGATTCAGGTGACCTCGAAGCCGAGGCGGCGGGCGGCCCTGGCCTTCTGACGGCTGGCACGCAGACGACGCAGGCGCTTGACCAGCATGGGATCAGCCGCCAAGGATTCGGGGCGATCGACCAAGGCGTTGAGAACCTGGTAGTAGCGGGTTGCCGACATGTCGAACAACTCCTTGATGGCTTCTTCCTTCGCACCGGCGTACTTCCACCACTGACGCTCGAAGGAGAGGATGTCGTGCTCCCGGCGGGTGAGGCCGTCTTCGCCGACCTCGTGCATGCCTGCTGTATCTACTACCGAATCGTCGGCGCCAGTGCCTTCGGACTGGTTCCGACTACGCGCGGTTGCGCCGTCCATGTCACTCCTCGACTGCTGTGCTCGGCGTCAGCGAGACTCGTATGCCCGGTGTTCTTTTTCCGACCGAATTCTCGCGGCCGTGAGTTTCCCGGTCCCCTGGCCCGAAGGTAACTCACAATTTCCCCCGCGGCCCACGTTCCGACCGAGCAACGAATTACATCGCTGTTCTTCAGCAACCATTGAACCATGATCGAGTGTGCGGGCCGTGATAACTACGCGGGCGCGCCGCACTATCCTTGTCCGCATGGCTATCCTCCCCATCCGAATCGTCGGCGACCCGGTACTGCACAAGGCGACAGAGCCGGTCACTCAGTCCCCGGCCGAGATCGCCGAACTGATCGCAGACATGTACGAGACGATGGACGCTGCCAACGGCGTCGGTCTGGCGGCCAATCAGGTCGGTGTTCCACTGCGAGTCTTCGTCTACGACTGCCCCGGCGACGACCGCAGCAGCGAGCGTCGACGCGGCGTCGTCGTGAACCCGGTACTCGAGACGTCCGAAATCCCCCAGACGATGCCCGACCCGGACGAAGACTTCGAGGGTTGCCTGTCCGTTCCCGGCGAGCAGTTCCCGACGGGTCGCGCCGATTGGGCGAAGGTCACCGGCACCGACGCCGACGGCAACCCGATCGAGGTCGAGGGCACCGGATTCTTCGCACGGATGCTCCAGCACGAGACCGGGCATCTCGACGGTTTCCTCTACACGGACGTACTGATCGGCCGCAACGCGCGCGCTGCCAAGAAGATCATCAAGCGTTCCGGTTGGGGCAAGCCCGGTCTGACCTGGACGCCGGGGACCGTCGACGATCCGTTCGGTCACGACGACGACGATTACGAAGACTGAGAATTCTGCTCTGAACGGCAACATTTCGATCGGTAGCCGGGTGGTCTTGCGATACAAGCTCCCACCCGGCTATTCGCATCCCATGACCGACGTCATCGGCATCCTCGAGGGCGCCGATCCCATCGCCGTTCGCGCCGGCGACGGTCGGCTGGTCCAGGTCTCCGCCGATCAGGTGATCGCGCTCAAGAGTCTCTCGGCCCGCCCGATTCGCATCGGCGAGATTCGAAACCTCGAAACGGCTGCTGCGGCGGCGTGGCCGGGGGTCGAGCAGGCGTGGATCGACGGTTGGTTGCTGCGCGCCGGTCACGGTGTCACCGGCCGCGCCAATTCGGCTTTGCCGCTCGGTGGTGCGGGGGCGGTTGCCGGCTTCGACGCGAGCACCATCGAGCGGATACGCCAGTGGTTCGGTGACCGCGGCCTGCCAACCCTGCTGCTCCTCCCCGATCGACTCGGCACCGCTCCGGACGGGTGGACCAGCAAGAAGGAAACCATCGTGATGGCCGCCGATCTGGACAATGTCACGCTGCCGCTCGGTCCTCCGGTCACCTCGTTCGCCGACCGCCCCGACCACAACTGGCTGTCGATGTACGACGCCCACGGCGATCCGGCGTACGTCGAGGCGGTCCTCACGGCTGTCGTGGGCACTGCAACTTTCGGCGCGATCGGAAACACCGACACGACGCTTGCCATCGGGCGCGCTGCGCTCACCGAGGCACCCGACCACAAACGCTGGGTAGGACTGACCGGCATTCACGTCGCCCCTGAACACCGTCGTCACGGAATCGGGTCGCTGATCTGCGGAGATCTACTCTCCTGGGGTCGTGAGAACGGTGCGACGCACGCGTACCTCCAGGTTTCGGCGGACAACTTCGCGGCGATCGCGCTGTACGAGCGGCTCGGATTCGTCGAACACCACCGCTACCGATACGCCACCGATCCTGTCGGCGGCTGACGCTAGGCTTGCCCTCGTGCGCATCGCTACCTGGAACGTCAACTCCGTCCGTGCCCGTACCGACAGGATCATCGACTGGCTCGGTCGATCCGACGTCGACGTCCTGGCAATGCAGGAAACCAAGTGCAAGGACGAGCAGTTTCCGTACGAACGCTTCAAGGAAATCGGCTACGAGGTCGCCCACGTCGGGTTGAGCCAGTGGAACGGTGTCGCCATCGCTTCCCGCGTCGGCTTGGAGGACGTGCAGATCGGATTCGAGGATCAGCCCGGATTCGACAAGGATCCCGAGGCAGACCCGGTCCGCGAGGCACGTGCGATCGGTGCCACCTGCGGCGGTGTGCGGGTGTGGAGCCTGTACGTCCCCAACGGCCGTGAGCTGGAAGACCCGCATTACGCCTACAAGCTGGATTGGCTGGCCAAGCTGCGCGACGACGCGGAGGGCTGGCTCAAGCAGGATCCCGACGCGCAGATCGCCCTGGTCGGCGACTGGAACGTCGCTCCCACGGACGACGACGTGTGGGATCCCGCTTTCTTCGAGGGCAAGACCCACACGTCGGAGCCGGAACGAGCTGCGTTCACCGCCTTCACCGAGTCCGGGTTCGCGGACGTAGTTCGCCCGTACACACCCGGTCCCGGCGTGTACACGTACTGGGATTACACGCAGCTTCGCTTCCCGAAGAAGCAGGGTATGCGAATCGACTTCATCCTCGGCTCACCGGCATTCGCAGCTCGCGTCGAGGCGGCCGAGATCGATCGAAACGAGCGAAAAGGCAAGGGCGCCAGCGATCACGCTCCGGTGATCGTGAATCTCGGGTGATCGTGAATCTCGGAGCCTGATCGTCTGTTTGCACCCTCGGGCTTCTAGTCCTCGACGAGCAGTTCCAGATACTCGGGGTGCTCGCCGAGGTACCGCTGAACATAGGTACACACGGGCCGTACCGACCATTCACGTTCACGGGCGCAGTCCATTGCGAACTGCACGAGTACGGCTGCCAGTCCCTGCCCGCCGTACTCCTCTTTGACGACGGTATGCATGTACGCAACCACGTCGCCCGCTTCGGCTCCGCTCCCCGAAATCTCGTCTTCGTCGCGGTATCCGAGGATGCCGACCAACTCGTCGTCGGAGAGCAGTTCGAATCGTTCGTGCGACGGATTGTCCACGAGCGTGACTTCCGGTGAGGTTCCGGTTTTCGAATTTTCGATGTCGTTCATTGCGGCGACCTCCACGGCACGATGTGCACCTGCGCGATCGGCGACAGCTGCGTTCGCACGCTCTCCATAACTGTGATCCATGCCACTCATAGAATCAGCTACCGACGACGCTGTCCCGGGTTCGACCAATTTTTGCACCGGGAACGACCGGATCGCAATCGCAGTTCGCGCCGTCGTTCCCGCGAGAGGTGGGACCGAGCTGCCGTTTCCCCAGGTCCGATCGGTAAGCTCGTCGTCGTGAAGCTGCTGCCCCTGACCCCCGCCGGACAGACCCCGATTCGGGCATTGACCATCGCCGGAACCGACTCCGGTGGCGGAGCCGGCATTCAGGCCGATTCCCGCACGATGGCGATGTGCGGAGTGCACGCCTGCGTGGCCGTCGCCGCAGTGACGGTCCAGAATTCGGTGGGAGTCAGCGGATTCCACGAGATTCCGCCGGAGATCGTCGCCGACCAGGTGCGCGTCGTGGTCTCGGACATCGGCGTCGGTGCGGCGAAGACGGGAATGCTCGCGTCGACGACGATCATCGAAGCGGTGGCCGCGGTTGCCGCCGAGGTTGGGATCGGCCGCGACCGTCCGATTCCGCTCGTGGTCGACCCGGTGTGCGCGTCGATGCACGGCGATCCGCTGCTGCACGAAGAAGCTCTCGACGCGGTCCGCAACACCTTGATTCCGGCAGCCACGGTGGTCACTCCGAACCTCGACGAGGTTCGGTTGATCACCGGTATCGAGGTCGTCGACGACAAGAGCGCCCGCCAAGCGGCAGAAGCGCTGCATGCGCTCGGCGCTCAATGGTCCATCGTCAAGGGTGGCCACCTTCGTACTTCGGAGTTGTCCACCGACCTGTTGTTCGACGGCGACCGTTTCCTCGAATTCAGCAGTGCCCGGATCGACACCGGCAACGATCACGGCGGCGGAGACACGCTGGCTGCTGCGATCACTTGCGCTCTCGCACACGGCTATTCCGTTCCGGACGCGGTGGCGTTCGGCAAGGAGTGGGTGACCAAGTGTCTCGAGGCGTCGTACGACCTCGGCGCGGGACACGGTCCGGTGTCCCCGCTCTGGCGGCTCCAGGTCTAGCGCTCGAGGTCCAGGGCGCTAGTTCCGGCGCACGCGCCAGATTCCCAGGTCGACGGGAACTCCGTTGGGCGTGGTCGCGAAAAACCCTCGCCGCCATGGCCGGATCGTGAGATCGAGATCCTCCAGGGTGCCGGCTTCGAGTTCCTCGAGAGTTGTCGCCGACATCATGACGTTGCCGTCGCCGCCCAGGCCCATCATCCGGGCGGCGATGGTCACGTCGACGCCGAGCCAGTCGTCACCGATCTGACGCGGGGTACCCGTGTGTAGGCCGACGCGCATGCGTGGGGTGTATCCGTCGAGATCGACTTCCGCGAGCGCGTCCTGCGCGGTGAACACCGCCTTCAAAGCCGCATCCGGGCGAATGAACACTGCCATCAGACCGTCGCCCATCCGTTTGACGACGTGTCCGCCGTTGTCGGTGATCGGAGTTTCCACGGCCTGCGCCACCGCACGCAGAAGGGTCAGCGTCGCGCCGTCACCGGCTGCGAGCGACCAGGTGGAGAAGCCCACCAGATCGGTGAAGACGATGGTCAGTTCTTGATCGCCACGTCCGCGGCCCATCTTTTCCAGCGCTGCCTGCCACACCTGCAGTGCTCCGAGGCTCACTTCGCGAGTGGCTGCCGGCTTCTGATCGAGCAATCTGTCAGCGACGCGCGCCACGGCGCGGGCACCGCCGGGGCCGGCGAGCGAGAGCGGGTCCCCGAACCCTGGATCACCGGGTAGTGCCCGCCTGAGGCGTCGTAGCGCGTCGATGAGCTGCTGCCGACGGTTAAGTTCTGCCGCAGAGTTCAAGACGACGTCGACGACGCCTCGAACCGAGGAGGAAGAAGCACCTGCCGTGTCGGTGTTCTCCGGGGACAGATCAGCCATAACTCAAGCGTAACTCAGAGTTACAGACAGTGTGCTGCCGCCGTTCTCGCACAGTGGCCTCCTGGTCGCTCGCACAGTCGATCATTCGGTCAGTCGATCATTCGGTCAGTCGATCATTCGGTCAGTCGATCATTCGGTTCTGGCCTGTGTCCGGGCATCGCCGACGGGAACTCCGTTCGGCCCGCTCAAATCCTGGGCATACGTCGCAACTCCGAAGGCTACTGCAGAAGCGTTGGCAGCGAGCGCTTCGCGATCGATGTTCGCGAGGTTGTCCTGGGCACTGTGGTAGTTCGGGTCGAAGGTCTCCTCCGCTTCTCCGCCCCACTTCTCGGCCTGTGCCGGCGTCTTGCGCTCGTCCGCGCCGCTGAACACGCCACCCGCCGGGATCCCGATCTCGATGAACGGGCCGTAGTCGGAGCGCCCGTCGAAGTCCGTTCCGTCCGCCGCAATCCCTCGCCCGGCGAGAAAATCGACGAAGGTGCGCTCGATGCCCGCCGACCCCTCGGGCCCGGGCCCCTCCCCGACGGCATCCGAGTTGTCGCCGTCGTAAGCCAGGTATCCGGCGTTGGGCGAACCGAGCATGTCGAAATTCAGGTACAGGGCGATGTCGGCCCGTTCCTGATCGCTCAGACCCTCGACGTAGCGGGTGGAGCCGACCAATCCCACTTCTTCCGCTCCCCAGAAAGCGAAACGCACGGCATTTTCGATGCTCGGTGAGCTTCCCATCTGCAGCGCGGTTTCCAGTACGGCTGCGGTACCGCTTCCGTTGTCGTTGATTCCGGGACCTTCCGGCACACTGTCCAGGTGGGCGCCCACGACAACCACGTTGTCGGTCGCGCCGGTCTTGGTCTGCGCAATCACGTTGCGCGACTTCGTCGTTTCCGTCGACGTGTCGAGAATCAGCGTGAGGTCTCCGGGCGCTGCGGCAAGAGCCTCGCCCGACGCCTTACTCACCCCGCCGGTCGGAATGCGGGCGTCTTCGGGTTCACCCAAGGTAGCCCCGCCCAGCATTGCGTCCTCGTTGTTGGCAACCAGCAACGCCGCCGCGCCGCGATCAGCGGCGATCTTCTGCTTGTCGCCGAACGGGCACACTCCGCGGGTGACCAGCACGATTGCACCGTTCACGTCGCGGCCGTCGTAGTCGGTGGCCTCGCAACCGGGGGTCTCGTCGGCGGGAATCGCCACCAGACGCGCCGTGATTCCGGTCGGTCCCGTGGAGGTGGAATATGTCAGCGCCCGCACCGGAACATCGGAGCCGTCAGCGGCTTTCAGGGATTCGGTGCCGGGATCGAAGGAGCTGAAGTCGAATTCCGGGGTGCTGACCTCGAAACCCTTGTCTTCGAGCAGGTTTGCCACGTAGTCGACACTGGCGTCGTAGCCGGGGGTACCGGCCGATCGATTGCCCTCGTTGTTGGCGGCGATCTTCTCGAGTTGCTCCAGATGCCCGGTCACGGCGTCGACCGTGACGGTCTCGGAGAATGCAACCGGGTCTGTCGGGACGGCCGCTTCACTTCCCGACGAGCATCCACTCACCACGAGTGCTCCAGCCATTGCGACCACAACCACACCGAAGAGTCTCATCTTCGGAGGATATCGGCCGAAGCACAGGAAAGGGACCCAGTACGAATGGTTTTTCGTACTGGGTCCCTACTCTGCTGTCACTCCTGGTTCTCGGTAGGTCTCCCGACAACACCTACCGAGGGAGCGACAAGATCAGGCGTCGCGACGATTCACGATGACGATACTTGCTCCGAAAATCACCAGAACGAAGGCCGCGAAGTAGATCAGGCTGCCCCAGGGTCCCCAGTGGAAGTCGACGCCACCGCTGCTCGCACTGAGGAAGTGGTTTGCATTCGCGAACGGCAGGAACGGGGTGATCTTCTCGCCGAAGCTGCCGAACAGTCCGAACAGGCTCTCGATGAGCAGCGGCCAGAGCAGGAGCAACGCAATTGCGCCGGCCGACTGGCGAATGATCGATCCGACGCCGACAGCGAGAATCACGCACAGGAAGGCGTAGATCGGGATGCCGTAGATCGCGCGCCAGTCACTGCCGCTCGACAGGGTCAATCCGGCACTCGCCTCGGTACCGGCGATGGCCTTGGCCATGGCGTACGCGCCGAAGGCGAGAACAAATGTCAGTACAGCACCGAAAGCACCGATGAGGCCGGCTTTGGCGATCAGAACCGAGGCACGGTTCGGAACGGCCTGGAAGGTGGTGCGGATGGTCCCGAAGCGGTACTCACTGGTGACCGCGAGGGCCGCCATGATCATGAGAACCATGATTCCGAAACCCGAGATGCCGGCCGTGGCAACGGCGGTGTCGAGGTCCGGTGCTCCCTGGACGTCGGAGGACGTCAGAGCCGACTTGGCAACCGCGCCCATGATGGCCGCGAAGCCGAGCGCGAGCACGACGATGATGACCGAGCACCACAGCGGCGACTTGGTCGTGGTGATCTTGATACGTTCAGCACTGAGAACA